>NZ_JSYF01000364.1:0-4205 GCF_054824225.1 Pontibacter sp. HJ8 | reverse complement strand
ACTGTCGCTGCGCTTTATGGCCAAACTGATGGACTACGATGAGCTCGTGAAGCCGGGCCGCTACAAAATAGAAAATGGCTGGAACAACCGCCAGCTGATCGGGGTGCTGCGACTGGGCGAGCAGACGCCTGTTAAACTGACCTTCACCAACATCCGGCTGCGCAACCAATTGGCCGAGCGACTGGCCACAGCAGTAGAGCCATCGCCAGAGGAGCTCGACAGCCTGCTCAACGATCCGGTATACCTTAAAACGCTGGGATTCGATACCACTACCATCGTAAGCATGTTCATTCCGAATACCTACGAAGTATACTGGACGACCACGGCCAAAGAGCTGGTAGAACGCATGAAAACCGAGTACGACCGGTTCTGGACAGCAGAGCGCAAGGCGAAGGCCGCGCAACTAGGTCTGTCGCAGCAGGAAGTCTCTACACTGGCCTCTATCGTGCAGGCCGAGACGATCAAGAACGATGAAAAGCCACGCGTAGCGGGCGTATACCTGAACCGCTTGCAGAAAGGTATACTGCTGCAGGCCGACCCCACAGTCGTGTTTGCAGTTAGAGACTTCAACATCCGGCGGGTACTCAACGTGCACCTGCAACACGATTCCCCTTATAATACTTACCGGTATGCAGGCTTGCCTCCGGGCCCTATCAATGTGCCGGACATATCGAGTATAGACGCCGTCCTGAATCCGGAGCAGCACAACTACATCTATTTCTGTGCGAAGGAAGACTTCTCGGGCTACCACAGCTTCGCGGTGACGCACGCTGAGCACATGGCCAACGCCCGCCGCTACCAGAAAGCCCTGACGGAAAGGAATATTTTGAAATAATTGCTGATTGTTAATTGATAATTGTTTTTTTCTCTTGATTTGCCACATGGTATAAGTATTGTGTGAAAATCACTGAGAGAGCAATCATTGTCCAACAATCAACAACCAACAATCAACAATTAAAATGTTCGAATCAGAAGTACAGATACGCGTGCGTTACGCCGAAACCGACCAGATGGGCTATGTATACTATGGCAACTATGCAGCTTACTATGAGGTAGCCCGTACGGAGGTTTTCCGGAAACTGGGTATTCATTACAAGGAGATGGAGGCAACTGGTACCATGATGCCCGTGCTGGAGCTCAAATGCAAGTATATCCGCCCCGCCAAGTACGACGATCTGCTCACGATCAGGCTTCAGGTGAAGCACAAGCCGCACGGCACACGTATAAAGTTTGAGTACGAAGTATACAACGAGGAGCAAACACTCTTGAATATAGGCGAAACAACCATGGTATTTGTAGATATGAAGTCAGGGCGGCCCACGGCTATACCTGAACTGATTCACCGGAAGTTGGACGCATATTATAGCGAATGAAGCTAAACCAGCAATATCTGAAGCGCCGCCGGGCGTACCGGAAGTTTATCGTTTTCATGAAGAGGTGGCGTTTCAACGACGGCCGGTCTTCGGTCTACGATGTAGCCGACGTGCTGATCGGAGAGCTTCGGCTGGATTCTATTACCAAACGTGGTTCTTATATGGCTTTTAACTTTACGCTGGCCATATTTCCGACCATCATTTTCCTCTTCACCCTTATACCTTACATCCCTAGCATACTGTCGCTCGACCTGGGCGAGAGCATACTGAGTTTTCTCTCCGATTTTCTGCCGGAAGAGATGTACTCCGCCGCCTACGACACGATCGATGATATTGTGAACAAACCCCGGGGAGGCTTGCTGTCTTTTGGTTTTTTGTTTGCCCTGATACTTTCTACCAATGGCATTATGTCGCTGATGGATGCCTTCGACAAAAAGTACCATACCTTTTATAAACGGCCTTACTTCAAAAAGCGCCTCATTGCCACCATCCTGACGTTTGCCTTATCCTTCATCCTTTTACTGGCGGTGGCAGCCATCTTCTTCGGGCAGTGGATACTGGATATACTGGTGTTCTATGAGGTCGTGACCGAGTCCTATACCTATACCCTGATCGTGATCCTCAAGTATGTGGCCATTATCCTGCTCTTTTTGCTGGCTACTTCGCTCATCTATTATTATGTGCCGGCCATCGAGGATAAATGGCCATTCTTCTCGGCGGGCGCCGTGGTGGCCACCGTATTGATTTTCCTGGTGTCCATGATCTTCTCGCTCTACATCAGCGCTTTCGATACCTATAACAAATTCTACGGCTCCATCGGAGCCCTGATCGGTTTGATGATCTGGCTCGATTTTGTATCCATGATTCTCATACTGGGCTTTGAGATCAATGTCAGTATAGATACCGTCACCAAGCGCCTTACCCCCAAAACTGCCAAGAATCTGACACAGCCCAAATCTGCTGCCGCCTGATAATCGGCTGGGGTAGAAGCTAATCCTGCTTTATTTGCTATATTTCCACTGCCGCAGCAGCTACTGGTGCAATTGTGGTATATACAGATCGTCAGGCGCTATGGCTTTTCTCAAAAACATCTCGCTGCAGCAACTCTTCCGGGGGGCAGCTACTACTTTTCTGAAATACCCGCTGATGCTATTGTCTGCCTTTATAGGCACCTGGGCGGCTATCGATAACATAGATGTACCGCATGAGCAGCGGCAAACCTATACCTACCTGCTAAAGCTGGTGCAGGTATCGGCGCTGGGGTTGATCCTGTTTTTTGTGCTGGAGCTGGTTAGCCGAAGGTATACGTTCTCCTTGCTGCAGCGGGCGCTTTGCTGGACTGCGGGAGTTGCCTTCCTGGTGGTGTATTACCTGCTGCTGCCCTCCGAGCTAGAGGCGAAACAGGTGATGCGTTTTCTGCTGCTGGCCCTGCTGCTGCACCTGGTTGCTTCTTACGCCATGTTCTTCAACAGACGGGAAGAAAATGCTTTCTGGCAGTTCAATAAGTCGCTTTTTCTGCGCATTCTCACCTCAGGGCTTTATGCGGCAGTGCTTTTTATCGGTCTTTCGCTGGCCGTGCTGGCCGTCGACAATCTGTTTGATGTAGAGGTAAAACCAACACTCTACCCGAAGCTGTGGCTATTGCTGGTGGGGGTGTTCAATACCTGGTTTTTTCTGGCCGGTGTACCGGAGGACGTGGAGGAACTCGAGCAGAACGATACGTATCCCAAAGGGCTGAAGGTCTTCACACAATTTGTGCTGCTGCCACTGGTCACGCTATACCTGGTGATCCTATACCTGTACTTTGGCAAAATCGTGCTGGCCTGGGACTGGCCCAAAGGCTGGGTGTCGGTGCTGGTACTGTGCTTTTCGATTGCCGGTATTTTGTCTTTGCTGCTCATTCACCCCATCCGTTATACCGAAGGCAACGCCTGGATACGCACCTTCAGCCGGTGGTTTTTCAGGGCGCTTTTCCCGCTCATCATCCTGCTCATGCTGGCCATCTGGCGGCGGGTATCTGAATACGGCATTACCGAAGAACGCTACTTTGTGCTGGTGCTGGCCCTGTGGCTGTTCTGTACAGCGCTTTATTTTTTGTCCAGCCGCCAGAAGAACATCAAGTTTGTTCCGGTTACGCTTAGCTTGGTAGCTTTGGTGTCTGCTGTGGGCCCTTTCAGTGCTTTCCGGATGTCGGAGCGAAGCCAGTTGGGCAGACTGAAAGGTATACTGGAGCAGCAAGGCCTTCTGGTAGGTGGCAAGATCATCCCTGCTTCGCAGAACATAGAGGGCAAGGCAGAGAAGGAGATTAGCTCCATCGTGCATTACCTGGATGAAGTGCACGGTCTGGAAAGTATAAAGCCCTGGTTCCGTGTGGACGTGGATTCTGCCCTGGCACGACATCAGGAGACCTTGAAAGTGCAGCGGATCTATGACCGTAATGATGCGGTGGTAGTGATGGAACTGATGGGGCTGGATGACCGGCAGGAATCGTACATGGGAGGCAACCTCATTTATTTTAATACGGCAGAGTCCCGGCAGCAGGAGGTATGGCACGTGAGCGGCTACGACTATATGCTCAACTTTCATGTCGGGGCAGAAAAGATGAGCCGGGACCAACCTGTTATACCTGATCAGTTCAGGCTGGGCCAAGATTCGCTCCGGGTAGAATACCAGCCAGAGCGGGCAGGGCAGGAGGAAGCGCTACGGTTTGCCTATTCGGGCGATACGGTGGTGCTGGTCTTGCAACCGCTCCTCAGCAGGCTGAGAGAGCTGGGGCGAAATGAACTGACACAGGAAGAGATGACGCAGCACCTGAAAGGGCAGAAGTACTCG
>NZ_JSYF01000363.1:0-6852 GCF_054824225.1 Pontibacter sp. HJ8 | reverse complement strand
CCATCGACAGCATCTCCCATGAGCAGAACATCCTGCAGCGAGGCACCCCCTTCACCGCCCGTTGCCAGCAGCAGCGCTTCCAGCAACTTGGCATCGGTTGCCTGCCAGGTCAAATTATTCTTGGACATCTCAATTAGATTTCAGATTTTTAAAGGATACATAACACGATTGCCGTACCCGGCTCCAAATTCCTACTTATCGCATTAAATAACAAGAAGGCCCTCTTAATTTGAATTTCACTCTTTCTATCCAACCCTGTTAAATGAATCACAAAAACAGAATTACGTCGCTATACCTACTCCTGATTGCCTTGCTGCTATACCCTGCCTTAAGCGAAGCGCAGAAAGTAAAATCGCGCCCGGCGAAGGCAGCCCCTGCAGCAAAAACCACAACCGCCGCCAAGTCGCTGTTGTGGGAAGTGAGCGGCAACGGCCTGAAGCAACCCTCCTACCTGTATGGCACTTACCACCTGCTCAACAACAGCTACCTGAATTCGGTACCCGTGGTCAAAGAACGCTTCCTGCAGAGCAAGGGCGTAGTCGTGGAGACAGAGATTGACTCTGCCGCCATGATGCAATTGGGTGCCAAGATGGTGATGCCCGACAACAAGATCTCTGCCCTGCTGAGCACGGAAGAGTTTGAGCTGGTAGGAAAAGAGGTGAAGCAGACCATGGGCTATGACCTGACCCTGCTGGACCAGATGAAACCGATGACCTTGTTGCTGATGCTGTCTATGTCAGATTACCAGAAGATGGAAGTGCTGAAGCAATACAAAGGCAAACCGCTCGATGTATACTTTGCGCAGCAAGGCCGGAAGGATGGCAAGAAAATAAGCACCCTCGAAACCATGGAAGAACAGTTCGACCTGCTCTATAGCCACCACCCGGTAGAGAAGCAGGCCAGACAACTGGTGGAGTATGTGAAGCAAAAAGAAAAAGCATTCCAGATCTCGGAGCAGCTCACGAAGCTATACTTCGAGAAAGACCTGGCCGGTATGTGGACACTTTCGGAGGAATACAACAAACTCACCGGCGGAGAGGACATGGCCTACATGGTAGACGACCGCAACAAGAACTGGATGACGAAGCTGCCGGCCATCATGAAAGAGCAACCGACTTTCGTTGCCGTAGGCGCCCTGCACTTGCCCGGCGAAAACGGTCTCATCCAACTGTTGCAAAGAGCCGGCTACACGGTAAAACCTTTGCAGTAAACAGTAAGCAGAAATTCATACACCGGCTCCGGGTATAGGAGCCCTAAAACGGCATCGCCCGCACAGGTATAGACTTGTGCGGGCGATGCCATTTTAGGGAAAGGCTTTTGGTTATGTCCTGAATGACAGGGTCTCGATCACATTGAAGTTGATATCGCGCATACATTTAAAGTGGCCTTTGGGGCATTTGCTATACCCTATTTTGGAACAGGGGCGGCAGCTGAGTCCGTTCACTTCCAGCACTTTATACCTGGTCCGGAAGGGGTACATGCCGAACTCCGGAATCGTATTGCCCCATATGCTGATGATGTCTTTCCGGAAAGCTGCCGCTATGTGCATCAGGCCGGTGTCGTGGCTTACTACCTGCGCGGCCTGCCGCACCAGCGACGCCGATCCGGCAAGGCTATACCTGCCACAAGCATTGTAGATGATGGTTTTCCCGGCACCTTGTCTTGTGTCCAGTGTCTTATGTCCTGTGTCAAAAAAGGCGGCTATTTCCTCTCCCACGGCAGCGTCTTCTTTCCCGCCGAGCAGTATGACCGGGTGCTGTAGCTTTTCGCACAGCTCGATGATGCGCTCGGTGGGCAGGCGCTTGGTATAGTGCTGGGCACCGATGGCAAAGGCAACATAGCCCTGCTGAAAAGGCTGCGGCAATGCCTGCAGATTCACCTCATCTCCGGCAGGTATGAAGTAGTCCAGTCCCTGCCCGTCGTCCTGTATACCGAGCGCTGCGGCGGCAGCCAGGTAACGGTCCACGATGTGCGTTTGCGGCAGCTGGTTCACTTTGAAGTTGACCATCAGCCACTTCTCGTAGTTGAGTTTATTGAAGCTTTTGCCGGGCTTGCCCAGGCGTGTTTTGATGATGCGGGTGCGCAGGTTGTTGTGCAGGTCTACTACATAATCAAAGTTCTCCGCTTTCAGCTGCTGCACGAGCTCGTTCAAACTCTTACCCAGCACATGCACCTTGTCCACGTAGGGGTTGTGCTCCAGTATACCTTTGAAGCCTTGTTTGGTACAGTAATGCACTTCGGCCCCCGGCACCTGCTGCTTGATGCAGCGGATCACAGGCGTTGTCAGCACGATGTCGCCGATAGAGGAAAACCGGAAGATGAGTATTTTAGGCATTCGCTACTTGATCTTCTCCTTCCGCTCCCTGAAATATTTTTCCACCTCTTCTGCTGATTTTGCATTGAAGGTCATCTCCTTGGTAAGGCCTCCCTTACGACCCACCAATACGCCATACTTCATGTCGTCGTAGCCGCTGGTGTGGTGCGCATCCGGGTTGATGCTCAGCATCACGCCTTGCTGCAGCGCATAGTGCACCCAGCGCCAGTCCAGGTCAAGGCGCCAGGGATTGGAGTTGATCTCGATGATGACATTATTAGCCGCGCAGGCATCGATCACCAGTTTGTGGTTGATCGGGTACCCTTCGCGGCGCAGCAGCAGGCGGCCTGTCGGGTGACCCAGCATGGTGGTGTAGGGATTTTCGATGGCGGTGATCAGGCGGGCGGTTGCCTTCTGCTCATCCATACCCAGGTTGCTGTGAATGGAAGCCACGATGAAGTCAAACGTCGCCAGAATGTCCTCGTCGTAGTCCAGGGAGCCGTCACCGAGTATGTCCGATTCTATACCTTTGAATATCTTAAAAGGAGCCAGTTTCCGGTTCAGTTCGTCAATTTCCTTTTGCTGCCGCAGCACATCGCCTTCCCGAAGGCCGCCCGCATAGGCAGCCGTCTTGGAGTGATCGGAAATGCCCAGGTACTGGTAGCCCATGTCGCGGCAGTAGGTAGCCATCTGCTCGAGCGTATGCGCCCCGTCGGAGTAGGTGCTGTGGTTGTGCAGTATACCTTTCAGGTCAGAGAGCTCCAGCAGCTTCGGCAGTTTGTTCTCCATGGCCAGTTGCAGCTCATTGGTGCCTTCGCGTAGTTCGGGCTCCACATAGGCCATACCTGCCGAGGCATAAATATCTTCTTCGGAGGTATGGCGTGCTTCCCGCACCACGGCCAGCATGCTCTTGCCGGCGGCAAACACTTTGCCCAGGTGCTCCACAGCAGCAGAGCGCACAAAAAGTTCATTGGCAAAATCTTCGGTACCCGCAAAGCGGATCTCGGTTGCAATACCGCTCAAGGTATGCTTGCCGCGCCATACCATGGGGCCTGAGTTGAGTTCGTCCTGCTGCAGTACGTCCAGTTGGTTGAGCGCAGCTTCCGCGTCTGTCGGCGCATCAGTAGCCACTACCAGTTCCAGCTTCTCCACGATCTCCAGCCTGCGCCGCACATCCCCTGCCAACGCCGCTCGGGCCTGTGGCAGTACTTGCTGCACCCGCTCCAGCAGCTCCAGCGCAGCCGGTTCGGCCTCGGCATAGAGCAGCTTGCCCCGGTTCTGCTGCGTAAAAAGCAGCGCCTGCCGGATGTTCTCCTGCGTTTTGGCACCAAAGCCCTTCAGCTTACTCACTTTATCCTGCTCACAGGCATCCAGCAGCTCTTCCACCGTTTCGGTACCCAGCTCTTTCCAGAGCGTGCGCACTTTTTTGGGGCCTATCCCCTTGATGCGCAGCATCTCTACCACGCCCGGCGGCGTAACCGACACAAGCTGGTCGAGCTCTGTGAAAGAACCTGTTTCGTTTATCTCGATGATGCGGGCGGCTATACTTTTGCCTACCCCGCCTATACCTTCCAGTTCGGCCTGGCTCTTCACCTCCAGCGGCTCCTCTACCAGTTCCAGCGCGGCCACGGCATTTGCATAAGAACGCACTTTGAAAGGGTTCTCATCGTGCAGCTCCATCAACTCGGCCGCCAGCTTAAAAAGCTTTATGATTTTCTTATTTTCCAAGGCTATATCTCGTATGGTTACAAAGATAGAAAAACTGCCCATACCTTTGCCACACAGGCACCTGCCCGGCTTTTATATTCAGGGGCTTCTATATAAAACAGGAAATGCCTACCTTAGCCCTATCAACAGCCCTTCCTGCGAGGCACTACAAAAATATACTATGAAACAAGTTTCTTTGCTTTGCATCCTGTGCCTCCTTTTGCTGGCCAACACCTGTCGGAAGAAAGCAGAATCAGAACTTCTGGGGCAGACCTGGCTTCACTCTTACGAAGAAGATGAGGGAGATATCCTGGTCTACCGGCCGAATTCCTATGACTTCCCGCCTTCCCGTGGGAGGACCGGCTTTGCACTGGAGCGCGAAGGGGTAGCCAAGCAGTATGTCATCGCCCCCACCGACGGCCTCGAAGAGCAGATCGGGTTGTGGGAATACGATGGCAAAAACACGATAAAAGTGCACATACAGGGCAACAGCCACCCCGAGCAGCGTTACCGCCTGGAGATCGTTTCCCTGAAAGACGGGGTACTCAAGATCCGGAGAACGGCAGATATCGAAAAGTAAACCTGAAGCGACGCCTCCATGAAGTATTCACTTGAAAAAATTCCGGGCTGGATACGCTTGCTCACGGCCCTGGCTTTACTGGCTGCCCTGACCGCCCTGGCCTTGACCGATAATTACAACGGCATTCTCTCAGGACTCCTGGGTGGCTTGTTTGCCGGTCTGCTGATAGGAGAATTCGCGGTATACCTAAAGAAAAGGCGTTCCAAACAACAATCCTGATCCATTCAAAATCTTTTACCTTTACTTACAAACATGCATTACTGGTTAGTAAAATCGGAACCTGAAACTTATTCCTGGACAGACCTCGTGCGAGACGGACGTATCTGCTGGGATGGCGTACGCAACTATCAGGCCCGTAACAACCTGCAACAGATGCAGCCCGGTGACCTGGTGCTGTTCTACCACAGCGTATCCGAAAAAGCGATCGTCGGGATGGCCAAAGTAGACAAAGCTGCTTACCCGGACCCTACTGCTGAGGATGCCAAATGGGTGGCTGTGGACCTGGTGCCTGTGCGCGACTTCAGAGATGCGGTCACACTGGACCAGATCAAGAAGGACCAGCGCCTCGAGAATATTTCGCTGCTGCGCCAGTCACGCCTTTCGGTGATGCCCCTGAAGGCCGAAGAGTTTGATGTGCTGCTGGCGCTGGGAAACTAGGGAAAGGCCGGATGGGGACTTAGCACAACGATAAGTAGTAAAAAGGAGTAGAAGGCTAAAACTGTAGCCTTATACTTTTCTGCTACTCATTAGCATTCTGGTTACCCTATGCCTAACCTCAAGCTCCTGCTGCTATGTCTTTCGGCCTTAGCGCCCACACTCCTGTGGGCACAAGAGCCAACCCAACCTGTGCGCCTGGAGCTGGCTTACGAGTCGGAATACAACCACCTGGAGGTGCTGCCTGTGCCGGACAGCAGCCTGTTGGTCTACATCAAGACCTCTGACGGCTGGGGGACAGAGGCTACCTTCACAATCAACAAGTACGATTCGCGGCTGGAGCGGATCTGGAGCACCTCGCTTGAGCTACAACCTGAGCTCGAATATATACGCCATTTTACGGAGGCTCCTTATACCTATCTTGTTTTTCAGTCGGTAAAGCCGGAGTATTTTGTCTTTCTGCGGATCAACCTTGCCAACGGCGCCGCCCGGCAGACCGAGCATAAACTCGAGAAAGTGGAGTTTATATTTGAGTTTAATGTGCTGGCGGGGAAGTACTTCATCATCGCCGAAAACCGGACAGACCAGACGCCGGTGCTGCTATACCTGGACCCGGACCGGGAAAAGCCCGTCATGCTCCCTGCTATTTATGGGAGCGAATCCTCTTTTTCGGATATGTTGGCTGACCCGGCACACGGCCGCACCGATGTAGTCATTACAGAAAGTAATGGGCGTATAGCACGTCTCCAGGTCAAGAGTTTTGACCCCAAAGGCCAGCTTCTCCACAATTATTTCATTTTGCAACAGGACCAGCGGGGCCTGCTCAATGCGGAAGTCACGCCCGGCGATTCGCTATCCAAAATGCTGGTGGGCACCTACGGCGCCCGGGACCTGCGCTATGCACAGGGATTCTTTACGGCACCGGTGGCTTCCCAGATCGTCAGCGGCGAGTTTTATTCTTTCCTGCAACTGCAGAACTTCTACAAGTACATGAAGCCCCGCCGGGAAGCACGTACCCGCAAGCGGGAGCTGGCCCGCATCGCAGAAGGAAAAGAACCCCTCCAGCGCTACCGCCTGCTGCTGCACGACCTGATCACGACCCCCACGGGGTATGTGCTGCCTGCTGAGATATACTACCCCCAATACAGATCCAGCACGGGTTACCTGGATCCACGCTTCCGGGACACTGACAGAGCAGCCATTGCCTACAAACGTACCCATGCCATTGCACTTGGTTTTGACAAGGACGGCATCCTGCTCTGGGATAACTCCTTTAAGTTAGAAGACCTGTCTACCTCCGAACTGGTGCATTCCGTAGAACCGGCGAGTCTACCCGACGGACGTTTTGTGATTGCTTATGCAGCCAAAGATCAGATCCATTACCGGGTCATGGAACAGGACAAGTATACGGACGAAGAAACCTACATAGAGCTGCTGCCTTACGAAAAAGAGGAAAGGATCACGGAGTCTGAACAGGAAAACATTGTCCGGTGGTATGACTCCCATTTCGCAGCTTATGGTTTTCAGCGAATAAAATCCCCCAATGCCCCCAACCGGATGGTGTTCTACATCAACAAGATCTCATTTTAATTGCTCG
>NZ_JSYF01000362.1:0-6620 GCF_054824225.1 Pontibacter sp. HJ8 | reverse complement strand
TTGATTTTATGGCTGACGTGGAAGCCTCAAATAATCCGAAACAGGTTTTGAGCCGTGCTCTTGACACAGCGATTGCATCTGACTATCTGGAGGCTGATGAGGGGAGCCATGTAATAGTCACGGCGGCTTATGTGGACAGACAACTTCACGGCACCAGGTTCTCGTCGGCTGATCAGCAGGAGCCATTGGATGTAGATACTTTTCCGGACAGACATCCTGATCTGGATCTCTCAGATCTGAGGGAAAAAGCGGTGCAGGCGCTATCCAAAGTTTTAGGAGAAGATTCTGAGTTGAAGGAGCTCTGGGAAGAGACCGAGGAAGACTATGCTGCCTGGCGTGAAGGTATAGAGCAGCTTATGGGTCGACTGAGCCAGAAAGCTTCGTCATGAGCAAAACCCTCCAGTGGCTGCTCTTCCTGATTCTTGTGTCCTGTACTACTCCGTCACATGAAAGGGAAAAAATGAATGCTGATCCGGAGGAGTCCGCCATGCCAGTAGCCGCTTCTGCTGTTTCTTCAACTACGCCTATGCTTTGCACAAGCGAGATGGAAAGCAGTTATGGAGAAGAAACGGCAACATTCTATATTGTCATAGCAGATACGGGCAGTAGCTATCAGCAGCTTCATAGTAAAATGTTCGCGATGAATGGGGTATTTAAGATTCCCATAGACACAATGGGACGTAGCTATGATGCCGCTAAAGATCTCATTGCCTTGCCTGAAGATGATGAAGATGAAGTATTTGCCGGTGATTACTACCCCAGACGATTTCCTTCCCAAACCCTCAGCCTGGAATACCTAAGTCTTTATCAGCAAAAGGCGACAGAGAAGACCATGGCGCTTGTAGCAGGAATTTATGAGAGCAGAAATACGGCAGACAGTGCTCTGACTGTGCTTGAGCAGTTTGACAAGAAAGCTTTTATGGTGGAGACGGACATGTACATTGGCTGTATTCATTGACAGGAATAAAGCATTTAGCAGAAAGCAGACCCCGTTTATACAAGGTATAAATTCATAAATCACATTCATCCTGCAATGAAAGTATACAGAAACAATCAATCCGGATTCCGGGAAATCCGGCAGAAAGCATTGAAGATATCATTGCCAATTGCGCTGCTGTCCATCCTAACAGGTTTTGGAATCAGTTACTACAATACCGGTGGCAGCGATCTTGGCACGCTTCCTTTTATGCTGCTGGTCGGGGGCGGGGCAGTTGGGTTTGGTATGTTCAAGGGCCTTAACCGGCAGCGGATTCTGTTTAATAGCTATACCTTGACTATTGACGAAAACTTTCTCCAAAGAGAGCAACTCCATACACCAACCGTCAGGATTGCGAAAGAAGCTATACAGGAGATTGTGCGTTATCCGAACGGAAGCTTTCATGTGAAGGGGATTCAACCTGCAGACATTATCATCATGAGTCACCACCTAGAACCTTATGATGAGATGGTAGCAACGCTTCAGGAATTTGGAAATATAAGAAATGCCGAAATAAAGTCCTTACAGCAGAAGCTGTTGTTGCTTGGCATACCGTTGGGACTTGTTTTGATGGCTATCGTTTACATTTCTACTAATAAGTACCTGGTGTTCTTCTCTGGTACAGCTTTGGTGTCAGGTTTGGCTTGGTCAGTCTATCAGGTGTGGACCAGCAAGAACGTGGACAAAAAAACGAAGAGAAGCATGTGGTGGTCGTTACTTATCATCCTTTCTTTGTTAGGGATTATGTATGTCAAGGTAGCGGCCTGATATACCTTGAAATGCAGTATTGGTTGCTTCTCTGCTTAAAAGTTGCCCACATATCAACCATGTTACTTACTCCCATACCTCCTGCTACAATTCGGGAGCTGTTTTCTTCGCTTTCTTTGATCCAGGCATCCTGTTCGGATTTAATAAATAGGAACTTTTAACTCTTTTATGAGTAAGAATTTCTCTATTGAGGACCTTTCTTTAAATGGTTGCAATAGAAAGATTCAGAACGGCGGCTGCGTAACTGATAATTCGACAGCGGTAAAAGATGCTACATTGTTGTTCTGGCCATTCGATTTGATGCCGTTGCAGAGTTTTTGAATCCGTATGATTCAGAGCTGCAGGGGAAATCACCGTTGATCCATCCAACCCAATTGCTCCGAACGAGAAAGGTCGATGTAAAAGGTAACCGGTGAAACGGAATCAGCAGGTCAGCCAAACACGAAAGTGCTTCCGGGAGAGCAAAGCTTGCCATAGCATAGGGCAGAATGGGGGTGGTGTCTCCGGAACGCCCCATTGAAGACTGTCATCGAAGCTCACGAAATGATTCCTCTTGCACAACTGAGTATTATTCCCGGTGCGCCGCATCTTGTGTTTCTGGTAAACTTCCCGGTAGTATGGGCAAGTATGACGCCTTTCCTGAAGTAGTTATAGTAATTGAAAGAGGGGAGTCACTCTTTACAGCTTTTCCTTATATACAGGGAGTGTGTCAAGAAAGCGAGGATGCAGAAGTGGTGAGATCCTATTGCATTCCCTCTCGTTTGCAACACGCTTGCCCGGGTAAGTATAAGCCTGCACTCCATCTAATCACTATTAAGACACAGGTGCAGGAAAACCACTGGAAGCTACACCGATTCAACCTATTATGCTTTGAATAAAACAGTGCGTATACTGATTAATTTATAAAAAGTCTATTATATTAGCTCTATATTATGCTGAAGCAAATCCTCCAGATCAGTAATGCAGAGAAGACGATTTAATCTCAAGATCGTCAGTTTCATGTAAATCTGAAGCAACCGTTCTCCTAAAACTATCTTAAGAAAATGTTCCCGCCATGTTACCAATCCCGTGCTAGAAGTTGGGGCTTTTCTGCTTGTTATATATTTGTTCTTAACTCATATTCAATTTCGTCATCCCGTAAGTCTGCAATTTTAATAAAATGAAGCCTCTCAAGAAGCTTAATTGCTTTGTCGTTTTGCTTCGTTGTTATAGCCCAAATACGTTGTAGGCCAAGGGTATTTAACCCGAAGTCTATAGCTAATTGCATGGCACTTGTCATGACACCTAATCCCCTGAATTGAGGCAAAAGAACGCAGCCAAGTTCCCCTTCTCCCTTGTCAAGCCCACGATAATAGCCGCAGGTCCCCATGATACTTCTTGTTTGGTTATCTACAATGCCCCAATGAATTGAATTGCCGTCATCATAGTCCTTGTTGATTTTATCCTGCATTTCTAAGGCCTGGTCTGTTGTCGTTGCCTGAATAGCATCGTAAAATGAGATTTCAACGAGGGCTTTCATGTCTGAAAGCAGAATTTGGCGTAACGTGATTTTGTCACCAGAAATAACTGGGAAAATGTCGTAGGGAGGCAGTTTCATTTTGTATGTCTAATGGGTTATCAATACATAATGTTATTGGTTCCAGGCTTAGCGTTTGGGAGGCGGAGACAAGAGGATCGATAAGCACCGAACTTGTGTAGAGGCACTATGTTTCAAGTTTGCACGCCAGCCTGACCAAACGCAAACCCCGTGTTAGCACCACAGGTTGTTAATTTTCTTGTTGCTTTTTAATTGCTCGAGTCGCTAAAAATGATGGAAAATATTCATCTACTTTACTTTCCCCACCCCAGTCGTCTTCATACATAGCTGTCAGTAGAAAGCCAGCATGTAATTGTCCGCCAATTAGGTCGGTCAAGCTGTGCCCAAAAGCTAACGCCTCCTTTTTTTGTTTTAGCTCATCAAGCTTTTTTGTATGTAAAGAATTCAAGTCCGAGAATGGCTGTTTGTAGATTAGATTTAAACCTTCGTCATTTAATTGGAATGAAATAGGATTGATTAAACCAGTCATTAGAATTCCGTCTGGGTTCAGAATTCTGAAACATTCTTCCCAAACAGGTAATACATTATCTACAAAAAGGACTGAACAAGGGTTGAAGATCAGGTCAAAGGAATTGTCAGCAAACACTGAAAGGTCTCTCATGTCTCCTTGAACTGTTTTTATGCCAAGGTTGAACTGGTCACTTAAAATTCTGTCTTGCCCAAGTTGCTTTTCCGAATTATCAAAAATGGTAACGTTGGCACCTAAGGCCGCTAAAACAGGCCCTTGTTGGCCACCACCGGAAGCAAGCCCCAATATTTTCAACCCTTTTAAGTTGGGAAACCAGTCATGTGGAACAGGCTTCTTGGGTGTCAGAACAATAGTCCATTTGCCACTTTTTGCGTTTTCTAATTCCTGTTCCGAAACAGGAATTGTCCAACGGTCCTTTTGGTCCACGTAATTGTCCCAGGCTGATCTATTATGTTTTACAATGTCCATTATTTTGAGGTGTGCTGTTTTACAAGTGGTGCCGGTCTTGTATATGGAATGTAGCGTTTAAGAGTCGTTAATTATTCGGATTTACGTACCTCTCGAAATGCCATTAATAGCAGTGTTTTATACACGTTGTAACCCAGAGTTTTTTTATTCCTTTTAGAGCTTATTCAGTTTTACACCATTGATTTATTGCAATAAGTTGCTTTTTCAAAATCCCTGATATTGATTGAGATGATCGGAACGTTAGGAAACATTAATTTCAATTCAGTAATAATTCTTTCAGAAAGATTCTTTTTCTGAGATACAGTCCGTCCTTCCATGATATTAGCGAAAATGTGGATAAAATCATCTTTAGTATTTCCGATATTATAAAATTCAAAAGGATTGATTCTGACTTTGATATCTCCTATATCAAAAAGGTCAGTTGATGCGGCTGTGTCATACACCTTCTGCATAATATTTTCCGGCGAATTTATTTTTAGGATATTTTCCGAACAGTCAATTACAAAATGAGGCATAAATTTTTATTTAATTTTTGGTTAGAAAGTTAAGTCATATACTGGTAGGTTGTAAGACAAAGCCGCAGTACTGCTATACTTTTTGCGTTGTGTTATTTTTCTTTTTCTATTGAATTATATCTATTAACATCTGCTTCATCTACCGTCTGGGTTCGACAAAGAAATTAAATCACCTCTAACCCTTAGGCTGGGTATGGCTTTGCCTGAGAAATTAGTCCGCAAGCTTTTTACCTGGCATTTTCTGCCCGTTCTGGTGAAGCACCAGACCCGTTACTTCGCCATCTTTTCCGTTCAGGAATTCAAGCTGGACATCCAATGCTTTTAAGAAAAAGCTATACTCACTCGTAGGGAAAATTTCAAATGCCTGCTGACCCGTAGCCTGGGCCTGTATGATTCCATTCTCAAGTTTTACCACGATAGCAAAGTCAGGCGCAAGTTCATACCTGCCGGCTACTTTTTTGAGTTGTGCCTCTGTTAGGGCAACCACTTTCTTTGGGGCAGGGCCTGCCTTATCGGATTTTGTGAAGTATTCTTTTTCACCGTTGAGTGTTCCAAAATACATCCCGACTGCTTTGTTGTTTTCCATTTTAAATGTAGCCTTGGTAAAAGAATCCTTGTAGAGGAATTCATCTTTTGCCACACTCACCATTTTAACAGCAGGGCTACCCGTTCTTTGTGAAAACAGCTTCCCATCTTCAATAAAAATCAACCGGCTGGTATTTCCGTCAACAGGGTATGCCCCTACATATTTCTCTAATTCAGCTGCGGAGAGGGTGATTGTTTTTTCTTCGCTATAAGTACCGGTAGCTATTGCCAGGGCCTTAGATACTACAAATTCAGGTTGCAGTGTCATGTTATTGGTTAACACCACAACAAAGGTATTCTGGTCTGGTGCCATAAGTGCATAAGACATGAAACCGGGAGCAATGCCACCATGCCCGAGGGTTCTTACACCCAGTACCGAACCAGTAGCCCAGCCAAAGCCATAGTTCGTTAGTTTACCATTCGGTAATTTATAGTTGTTGAAGGCTTTAGCCATTGATTTCTGGCCGATGATCTTGCCGTTGAACAAGGCCTTGTTCCACTTGTAAAGATCATCTACAGTAGAGAGTAGTGCGCCAGCAGCGTAGGATTGGGTTACGCTGATGGGCCTGGCCGGTGTATATGTATCGCTATTTTTAACAAATCCTTGCACTGCATTTTCTACTGCTACACCATCTCTGCCATAATAGCTTTTTTTCATGTTTGCTTTAGCCAGGACTTTTTTCTCAATGAAGTCTCCAAACTGCTGGCCAGACACTTTTTCTATGACAGCGCCTAGCAGAATATAGCCTGAGTTGGAATAATTAAAGCTAGTGCCGGGCTCAAAATCCAGTGGCTCATTTTTAAATGTATTGATCATTGCCTCAACAGTCATAACCTTATGCATTCCTAGCGGCCATGACGCATGGGAAGTATAGTTTCTGATGCCAGCTGTGTGATTGAGTAATTGTTCAAGCGTCATTTTTTCCGCATTAGGGAAGTCATGCAGGTACTTGCTTAGGGGATCGGTAATTTTCAGTTTACCTTCTTCTTCAAGCAGCAGGATGGATACCGCCGTGAATTGCTTCGTAATAGACCCAATTTTATAAATGCGGTCAGGAGCACTGAGTATCTTTTGATCAATATCTGCCAATCCATATCCTTTCCGGAGGACTGTATTTCCATTCTGAACGACCAGGACCACACCGCCGGGTTGATCCGCAGGGAAGAAAGTGTTGAAGGAAGCATCCAGCTGCTTAACGATAGATTGATTGCTGGCATTTATCTTCTGAGAGAACGACTCCT
>NZ_JSYF01000361.1:0-12984 GCF_054824225.1 Pontibacter sp. HJ8 | reverse complement strand
ATTTAATGAGCAGGCAGCTCCTGTTCTGACTGGTTGCTGCCAGCGTTGAGGGAATATGAAGATGAAAGAAAGACAGCCGGACCTACTTCTGTTTCAGAACCAATTGCTTCCGGTCCGGGTGTTTCTTATCCAGGTTTAGAACAAAATCGATCACCAATGCAGCGGCATCCGGGTAAAAGGTTGAATTGATATTGGAAAAATCGTCGCTGGGCTTGTGGTAGTACGGATGGTCCTCTACACCAAAGTAAACGAAGGGGATCTGGCGCTTGTAAAACTGGTAGTGGTCTGACTGCCTGGTCCAGTCGTTTTCGCCCTGCTCCGGCCGGTCGTGCCCGAGCAGCAGTTTTGCCTGCGGCCGTGGGGCCACCTGCTCCAGGTAGGGTGCCAGGGCCGGGTAGTGGTAAGTGCCACTGGCATAGAGCTCTCCTTTCTGGTTGATGCTCAGCATGTCCATGTTCACGTTGAGCAGGATCTGCTCGAGTGGCAAGGGCGGATTCTCCAGGAAAGCTTCTGCGCCCCGGAGGCCCAGTTCCTCCCCGTCCAGGGCAGCAAAAATGAGGGTATGGTAGGGTTTGTTCTTTTTGAAATAGGCAGCAGCCGCAAAAAGGGCAGCCACGCCGGAGGCATTGTCGTCTGCCCCGTTGTAGGTCTCCCCTTTGCGTACGCCCACGTGGTCGTAGTGTGCAGTCAGTACGATCGCTTTCGCTGACTTGCCCGGAATGTAGCCGATCAGGTTGACGGCTTCTTCCACGGTCACCTGCTTGCTCTCGAGCCGGAAGGTATGGCGGTAGCTGTTGTGGTATGGCTGCAGCCCGATCTCCTGAAAGCGGCTGGTGATATACTGCTGGGCCATTTTGTTACCTTTGCTGCCGCTAAGCCGGCCTTCCATAGAGTCAGCCGAGAGCACCTCAACATCCCGGAGCAGCTGCCGGGCATCCAGTACCCGTCGTTGCGCCAGACCGGGCAGCACTAGTAAAAGGCTAAAAACAAGGGCTAAGGCAAGCTTCCTTTCCATATACAGAAATATTTTTTGCCTAAGTTAGCACAAATACCCGCTCTGTACTTATCTGGTTTGTTTTAATTGATCGATGGCCAAGCAACCCAGCTCTTTCGGCGGTTAGCCGGCTTCTTGTCTTCTTTTTTAGACACCGAGCGCTCTACCTGTTGGGTATAGCTACCGTTCTGCTCAAATACTTCGCCTTTCAGCACCCAGCCACTTTTCACATAAGCCTCTACTGAGTTTACCAGTGCCTGTAGATCTTTCGCTTCGATTACGTCGATTTCCATCTTTACTCCTCTTTTCTATTGATTACAACTAATGTCACTACAATAATAGAAACAGGAAGTGGGCCGCGTACGTTCACTACTTTTAAAAGTTACAATTTATTTTAAACATATTACAGTTGCCTGAATCCGCTTAAAACAACAAGGGCCGGCGTAATGGCCGGCCCTTGTTGTTACTTCATCACATTGATAAAACCCGGTACTTCAACCGGGCCTACCGAAGTTTGGATGGTGGGTTTTATCTGCAGCACGATATCCGGCCGGGGGGCACCCTCTTCGGACTTGGTGAGCATCGTGACCAGGCGCAGCAGGTTGCTGTAGCCCGGTTTCCCGTTTTCTTCCGTGATACTGATGGGGGTCCGGACATTGATGGTGTTGAGGCCATGGTGCAGTTCCACCGGCTCATCTACCAGCCCGCTCAGGGCCTGCTTGCCATCCAGCAGCAGCTGCCACTTCAGCTTGGTTACCGTCATGCTGCGCGCTTTGCTGTTCTCATCCAGCTCCACGTTAAGTCCCAGGCTGGAATAGGCCGATAACCTGTTGTCTGAGAAAGCGGAGAAAAGCAAGGCGGCTTCTCCAAAAGAAAAATCTTCCGGCCGCTTTTTATCCAGCAGATTCACCCCATTCAATTTTACTTCATTGATACCCGCCAGGCTGTACTTGGCTTCTTTGAAGGCATCGAGGTCATTTTTTGTACTGCAGGAGAAGGCAAACAGGGCCATACCCAGCAGGAGGGCGAAACTTAACAGATTTGTCTTTTTGATCATATCGCTTTAAAATGCTCAGCGCTTTATTACTTTGCCTGAGCCTGAAATAGTTGAATTAATAGTCGGATTTCCCTGATAATACACATTCCCACTTCCACTGAGCGTAACGGACAGGTTAGTGGTTGCATTTACTTCCACGTTGCCTGAGCCGCTCAGCACCACGCCGGCGCTTTCGCTCCTCAGGTCAAAGGATTTTACATTGCTCGAGCCAGAAAGGCTGATCTCCTCCACGGTTGCCTCTCCCAGCATGTCGATCGTGCCCGAGCCGGTGAGCCTGCTGGTCACCTTGGCGGCTGCCACGTTGATTCTCAGATAGCCTGAGCCGTCTAACACTCCCCGGAACTCATTGGTCTCAAACTCGTCGAGCAGCTCGATCTGCCCCGACCCGATCATTTCGGCACTGTTTAGCTCCGGCACGGTCATGTGTACCTCTACCGTCTTGTGACTGCGCAGGCAGGTATCAAAGCTGAGATCCCATATCCCATTGGACACGCCGGTATTGATAGCGTCCAGCACGTTAGGCTGTGCCCTGACTTCGATGCGTTGCGTGGCTCCCCGTCTAACGAAGACGCGGGTATCCCCGTTCACTCGCAGCCCCGTGACTGGGTCCAGGATCAGTTCACGACTTTCCACATCCCCTCTTCCCCGGATACAATCATTATCATCGTCACAGGAGGAAAATAAAAGCGCGGGCAGGATGAGCAGGAGCATCCACCGGTTAAATGTAGTTAATTTCATAGTTTTATGGAGCGTAAGTGACGCTGCAAGTTAATTATTCCTGCTGCCGCTGCATAAAACTACCTTATTCGCCTGCTCAATATTTTGGCGCGATCACTAATTTTTAGCCGAAATACCCGACGCGCTGCCCCCGCTTGTTTACCAGCACACCACTATCAGTCACAAACAGGCCCTGCAGGTACTCACTCTCGAAGTAAAAAGGATAATCCGGGTTGTTGGTGCGCGCCAGTTTACCTACTACCCGGGCACCGTCTTCGGTCATGTGGACCAGCTGCAGCCGTGTGGTCAGGAAAAACTGCTCGTTGGGGGCATTGCTGAAGATCACCTTGCGCAACACCAACCGGCTATCCAGTGCAGCCGTGTTGGTGACCTTGGTTTCGGGTCTTACGGACTCACGCGCAGCAGGCTGTTGCGGTCTGGTTTGGCTGGCGATCGGTTGCTGCTGTTCGCGCGACTGGCCACCGGAGCCGGCCAGAAGCTGCGCGTCCGCATTGCGCCATCCTTTGCTGATGGCAGCCAGCCGGTAGCTGCGGCCCGGGTGCGTGGCAGAGCTTCTTTCTTCTGAAAGCACCTGCATGGCAGCTTGTGCTTCTTCCATACTGGCGCCCATTTTGCGCAGCACGAATCCGGAGAACTCATCGGCTTCCAACTCATCGGCGTGGTTGCTGCCCCTGCTCGACAAGGTATGGCCGTTGAGGTGGTGGCCGATCTCGTGCGCCAGTATGCTCACACCGGCCCAGTCGGTATGGACGGCATTGTTGATCGAAGCCAGGAAGCGTTCGTTGTAGAGGATATACCGTTTCCCGTTGTAGATGACGGCGGCGGCATTGTCTATGTTGGCAGACCGTACTTCAAAGCGCGGCTTCAGCCCGACCACATCGATGATCTCCCCGATGATGTCCCGGGGTGCTTCCCGGACAGCAGTTACCTCGGCTGCTCCGGCAGCCGGCAGCACGTCAGCCATTGCGGTGAAGAGAGGAGCAAAGGCCACTCCCAGCACGAACACTACTTTCTTAAATTGACTCATTCTCTTTCCCTTCTTTTTCCATGAAAACCTTAGCATAACCAAAACGAAAAACCGGCTGCCTCTGGTATACTGCTAGTAGCAAGTACTTTGCCAGAAAAGCACCAAATCTCTGAAATTAGCTGCCACCCGGTTTAGCGTGCCGCGACAGCTGCAGCCGGTTTGGTCACTGTGATGAAGGTAGGAGATTCGATGTTGCCGACCGGGGTCTGGATGGTAGGCTTGATTTTGAGTGTCACGTGCTGCCGGATGTCACTTCGCTGCCCCAGCAGGGTGATCAGGCGCGACAGGCCGGTATAGCTGGGCTGGCTGTCCGCCTCTGCCAGCCCCACCGGCGTCTCGATGGGCAGCAGGTTGAGGCCCTCCTGCAGCACCAGCGTTTCTTCTATGGTTCCTGTCAGCGCTTCGTCCCCATCCACCAGCAGCAGCCACTTCAGCTTCGTGATGGTCAGGTTGCGCTCGCCCTCTGCCTGGTCCTGCAGCGCTACATGCAGCGCCAGCGTGGAGCTAACCTGCAGCGAATTGCTGGTAACGGCCGTCAGCAGGCTATCCTGCTCCTGAAGCGAGAAGCCCCGCCGTGCCTGTATGCGCTCCTCCACATCAATGCCGTTGAGTTTGATGTCCGACACGCCCTGCAGGCTGTAGGTTGCCTCCGTAAAGGCCTTTATATCCTGTGCCTGCCGGCACGAAAATCCGGCGACAGCCACTAGTAACAGCAATTTGATTCTGATTATTTTTTTCATCCGGATGATCCTTTTCAACCCTTTCCTACGCTACAAATAACGCACCAGCCTGGCTATTCTGTTTCAGCTAAGCTCATTTTATTGATCCTATCGCAGCATTGAAAGTACATGGCAGCAAAAAAGCCAGGTATAGCCTGTGTTGCTATACCTGGCTTTGTGTAGGAAGGTAGCTCCTTTGCTATACCTTCCTGGTCTTAATTGGAATGAAGGGGCTGATGGTGTTTGTGCCGGTCCTCGCCTGTCTCCATGAAACGCTTGAAATAGCGGAGGTCTTTTTCTACCATACTCTTCAGCATTGGGTTCAGCATTTTGGCCGCCAGCCCACCCACCGATCCTACCGGAGGGCTGTAGCTAATAACAGCCTGCACAATGGTGCCGTGCCCGTCGGGAGAGTCGGAGAAGCGCACTTCGCCGGCATTGTCTATGTCCGAATTTGGCAGGGACTTCCAGGCGATCAGCTCATTTTCCTTTTCATGTATGATATCCGCGTGCCAATCGACAGTGCCCAATCCGCCCGGGATTTTTGCTTTCCAATGGGAGCGCTGCGGTCCGTCCGATCGCACGCTTTCAAGGTGCTCCATAAAGCGCGGCAGGTTCTCCAGCCTGCGCCAGAACTGGTATACTTCGGTGCGCGGTCTCTCCACCGTGATGGTCCGGATGATGTCCACGGCAATGTCTTTTCCGTCTGCGGTATCGCGGCCGACAGCCCGGTTCACAAAGCAGTAGCCGGTTATACCCCGAAACAGCATGGCGCCTCCGGCCAGCGTCATGGCCAGGCCCGCGCCACCCGACTGCCGGAGCCCCAGCATGGTCAGGGCAGCACCTCCAACGGCAGAAATGGTCCGTTCCGGCGTGCCGACATTGATGTGGCTCGACCCGCTGGCCGGGGGAAATATATGCTCTGTCTGAAGCATTTTTGAGTAATTCGGTTTGTATGTATCCATAGCTTATAGGTTTTTATAGGGATACGAGGTCAACAGCTACTATTGTTACTTTCAGCGCTTTAATTGAAATATATCCTCCACGGAAACGCACAGTTTGCACTATCCCTTGTTCCGTTCCGGCTTACAAATAATGCAGCTGATCAGGGTATACCTGCTTTACTCCAGCAACAGTTTCTTCCGGAGCTTGCGGTTGCCGGCTTCCAGGTAGAGCGTATAGTTTCCCTTGCTCAGCCCCCTGATATCGAGCGTGCTGATGCCTTCGCTGTCCGGTGTCAGGTTGGCTGCCGCTTTGACCAGTTGCCCCAGGTTGTTGTACAGGCTGGCCTTCTCTACCCGGTGTATACTGGCCTCTTGCAGGTCGATGAACAGGAGCGAGCGCGCAGGATTCGGGTATACCTTCAGTGCTTCCGGGTCTTCTTCTTCGGTGCCGGTAACAGTGCTGGTGAGGCGGTAGAGTTTCTCGCCGGAACCGTGGCTCAGCACCAGAATTTCACCTTCTAAGTCCTCAGCAAAGGCAGATACCTGGAACCCGGCATCGAGTAGCAAGGTGTTGCCGGCCAGGGTACCATCGGCTTTCAGGGTCAGCGCCCAGATATTACCACTGGCAAAGTCTCCATAAATATACTTGCCGCGCAGTTCTGGCATACGGGAGCCATAATACACGAAGCCACCTGTAACCGAGCGCCCATCCCCGCTGGCATGGGTGTAAGCCAGCACCGGCAGCAGGAGCCCGGAGGTGTTGCAGTTACTCGATGGATTATAACAGGCCGTTCCTTCCATGATACGCCAGCCATAGTTGCCTCCGTTTTCGATCAGGTTTATTTCTTCCCGTGCATTCTGGCCTACATCAGCTGCCCACAACCGGTTGGTTTGTCTGTCAAAGCTGAATTTCCAGACATTGCGCAAGCCATAGGCAAAGATCTCCTGCCGGAACCCCTCCTTGTTGTTCGCATACGGGTTGTCGGCAGGTATACCATAGGGATTGCCGCCAGCCGGTTTGTCCACGTCAATGCGCAGTATTTTCCCTAACAGGCTCTTCCGGTTCTGGGCATTGTTCTGCGGGTCTCCCCCACTGCCGCCGTCCCCTGCCGAAATGTAAAGGTAGCCATCCGGGCCGAAAGCAATTTTGCCTCCGTTGTGATTGGGGTAAGGCTGGGTATAGGTGAGCAGTACCCGTTCGCTTCCCGGGTCGGCCTGATTGGGGTTGGATGCGTGGACGGTGAAGCGGGAAATCCGGGTCTGCAACGGGTCGCTGGTGGTATAGTTGACATAGAAATAGCCGTTGTTGCCAAAATCAGGATGAAAAGCGAGCCCCAGCAGCCCGCGTTCGCCGCCTGAAACAACCCGGTCTGTGATGTCCAGGAAGGGAGTGGCTTTGGCTGCGTTTTCCTCTTTGGCCGGAATCCAGGAAATGATGCCTTCCTGCTCTACCACGTAGAGGCGGTCCTTGTTGTCGCCGGCCGTTGCGGCCTCCACCTGGTCTGTGAATTTCAGGTTTGGGTATGCTTCCTGCAACTGGTATTGGGCTGCTGACTCGGGCGAGCAACTGCAGAACAGGGACAGGAGGAGCAGGTAAGAAAGTGATGCTTTCATAGGAAAGAATTAAGGTATGGCCTATTCCATGTTCCTTACGAGATTCTATTTATACCGGATTGGTTTACAAGATCTTGTCCTTTAGGCTTAAAATATGTTGGGCGTGACCGTTTGAGCTTTCAATAGTTCCTGAACAAAAAAGCAGGCCCTTGCGGAGCCTGCCCTTTTTAAGGTATAGCTTTCAGCCTAGTTCGCCCCGAAGAGGTAGGCCAGGGAGATTCCAAAAACGCGGTTCGACAGCTTAGGCTCCCCGACACCGTCCCCAGCGTCATACCTGTTCACATCCGAAAGCCCAAAGTTGTAGCGCACGTCCAGGTTCAGGGCATCGGTTCCCAGTTGGCAGGCCATGCCGATGCCAAAGCTGCCGCCCACATCCAGGCGGTTGTAGTCCACCTTATCGAAGTCGATGCTCTCACGGCTCCAGGAGTCGTTCATCTCGAATGACTTTCCACCTCCCATCCAGTAGCCGGCGTAGGGCCCCATGGTGGTGAATCCCTTCAGCTTCTCTGAGCCAAACGTAAATTTAGACAGTAACGGAACCTCCAGGTAAGTAGCCTTGCGTACCAATTTGACATGATTCCCGCCCTGGCGCTCTTCCAACCGGAAGCCTTTCTCGGAGAGAAGGACTTCTGGCTGGAAAGACAGCAGTTCGTTCACAGCAAAGTTGACAACCGCCCCAACCTGAGGACCCGCATTGTACTTCACCGTCTCGTTGAAACTCTCCCGCTCGCGTGCGTCATTACCTCCTTTTAGCTTCTGGGTGGCGATGTTCACGCCTGCGCGTGGTCCAAACGTAATACCCTGGGCGTAGGAAGTGCAGGCAATTCCCAGGATTGCAAACATCAGCAATGCTGCTCTTGATTTCATACTTTGATTTTTGGGTTGGCTCTGCCAGGCGGTCAACTGACAATGTATTCCAAATATATAAAAATTCTAATGCTATACTAGCATATTGACGTGATGAAAGGAAGCGGTCGAACGCCGCCAACGGGCTGTTTTATACCGGTCAGTTGGCCTTACAGACCACTAACTAGATAGTTATATTTTAAATGGTTTAGGTTATATTAGAATCGTATACCTGTATACCTATCCTATACCTTCGCCGCACCCTCCATCCAGGTATAGCCTCTCCTAGGCCCCGAATGCAACCGCATTGTGACTTGCTGTTTTTGCCAGACTGCACACCATTAATCCCAATAGACTATGCAAGCGCTTTTACTCTCTTTCTTCCTGTTTATCGGCTCCTCGGTCATCCCGCTCTGGGCACAGCAAACCGACCAATTCCCGAACTGCCAGCGCAAACCCAACCCATCTGCAGACATCAGCTCCCAGCAGGGCACTCGCACGGCACTCACTGAAAATAAAGTGACTGTGTATTATGTGTTGCCAAACGATGCCGCCTACAGCCAGGCCGAGTACGATGCGATCCGGAAAGCGACCCGGGAAGTACAGGCCTGGTTTCAGATCAACACGGGCGGCCTCACCTATACCTTTGCCTATGCGGATACGGTTGTGGTATACAGAGGCCTCGAGAATACAGCGTATTACCAACAGGACTGGTGGGGCCTGCTCCTTGGGGAGATGGCAAGCCAGGGGGAACCCATCTGGCAACAGGGGATTGTGGCCAGCCTCTGGATAAAGACAGGAAACGCTTATGGGATCGGATTAGGAGCACAGGCCTGTGACGGCTACTGCGGTGTAGCCATGGCGGGTGTAGAGAATTTTCCTGAATTCAACGATACCGGTGTCTGCCCGACAGATCCCGAAGGCATTATGTGGCCCTGCGTGCCCCATGCTACCATGGCCCACGAGCTGGGCCATGCGTTCGGCTTGCCGCACCCCGCCGACAATGACAGCACTGCGGCTGTAGCAAACCATAGTATCATGCAAACGCATTGGAACTACCCCAATAACGCACCTGAAAATGAAAGTCCCTGGGGATTGTTAACCGTGGAGCGAACCGTCTTGTGGGATAACCCTTTCTTTGAGGAAGACATATCGCTCAGGCAGATCTACGATGCGGACGTGGTCAACCTGCCTGTTACGGGTCCGGAGCCGGATGTACGCTTCAAAACCTCGGTCAAGGATAGGACGCTGACCCTGAAAAACAAAACCCGGGATGCCTGGCTCTACTACTGGACCTTTGGCGACGGCAGCGTCAGCAATGAAAAATCGCCGAGCCATACCTACAGCAGCCCGGGCACTTATACGGTCACGCTCAGAGCGTCGCATGAAACAGGTATGACGGCCCTGCAGCAAGAGACCGTGATGATACGGGACACAAAAAAACCAGACAAAAAACCTGTATTGCATGTAGGCCCGATCCGGATATACCCGAACCCAAGTACAGACGGACAATTCACAATCGCTTTTCCGCCGATCCCTTTCACCATCCGGATTACCGTACTGAATGCCATGGGACAACCGCTTATGGATCAGACCATTTCGGATACTTCCCACAACCTGCACCTGGATATGCGTGATTTTGGCAGGGGTGTCTATTATGTAAGACTTGACATGCAGGGCGCTTCCCTCACCCAGAAGCTGGTCATACTCTAACAGAAGAAACTGCTGCAGGCTTCCTGCCTTCTAAAGTCATAACTACAAAAAAAGGGCAGGCTCCTCACGAGCCTGCCCTTTTTCAGTATAGCTTTCAGACCAGTTCAGCCTAGTTCGCTCCGAACAGGTAGGCTAGGGAGATTCCAAAAACGCGGTTAGAGATCTTGGGATCGCCGTCACGGCCGTTGCTGTCGTACTTGTTTACATCCGACAAGCCGAAGTTATAGCGTACATCCAGGTTCAGGGCACCCGTTCCCAGTTT
This sequence comes from Pontibacter sp. HJ8, assembly GCF_054824225.1. Lineage (NCBI taxonomy): Bacteria > Pseudomonadati > Bacteroidota > Cytophagia > Cytophagales > Hymenobacteraceae > Pontibacter > Pontibacter sp. HJ8. The sequence goes on along the minus strand of NZ_JSYF01000361.1, from coordinate 3,070 downwards.
GTAAGCCATACCTACACCAAAGCTAGCTCCTACATCCAGGCGATTATAGTCGTCCTCATCAAAATCAATGTCTTCGCTCATCTCCGTGCTGTTCACCTTCATCGACTCATTGCCGCCCATCCAGTAGCCGGCATAGGGCCCCATCGTGGAAAAACCAGTTAAGGTTTCTGTACCAAAAGTAAACTTTGCCAGAACAGGCACTTCCAGGTAACTGGCCTTGCGAACCAGTTCAAAGGAATCGCCTCCCTCACTCTCTTTTACCTTGAAGCCTTTCTGAGAGAACAGAAGCTCTGGCTGGAAAGAAAACAAATCGTTTACGGCAACATTTACAACTGCACCGGCCTGGATGCCTGCATTGTACTTTAGAGTCTCATTAATGTCTTTTCTTTCATCTTTGTTATCACCTCCTACCGCTTTCTGCGCTGCCAGGTTCACCCCTACACGTGGTCCGAAGGTAACGCTCTGGGCAAAGGAAGTATAGGTCATTCCCAAAACGGCAATCACGAGAAACGCTGCTTTAAATTTCATGTTTTCAATTTGTTAGGTTTATTTTACAGATGGCCATCCGGCCATCGCCTGCAAATATATACATAACTTAATATTATAAGCGAGTTAATTCAGTAAACATAAAAAGAGCCCCGGCTTCTGCCGGAGCTCTCCTATACCTAAGCTATACCTAGTGAGACTGGTCCTTACTTGAACTTACCCTTCAGCATGGCCAATTTCGCCTGGAAATCGTTCATCGGTTCTTCTTCTTTCTTCGCATTGCCTTTTCTGGCTCCGCCACCCCCACCTGCCGGTTTTGCTGCGTTCGGGTCCCCTTTCATGCTCAGGGAAATGCGCTTGCGCGGCACGTCCACTTCCAGCACCGTCACCTCTACCTGCTGCCCTACCTTGACCACGTCGTGCGGGTTGTTGATGAAGCGATCAGACATGTGGCTCACGTGCACCAGTCCGTCCTGGTGTACCCCGATGTCCACGAACGCACCGAAGGCGGTAATGTTGGTCACCAGACCCGGCAACTTCATCCCTTCCCGCAGGTCTTTCATCTCGTTCACGCCTTCCGTAAAACTGAACGCTTCGAATGTCTGGCGCGGGTCACGGCCTGGCTTGGCCAGTTCGCTGACGATGTCCTGCAAGGTAGGCAGACCTACACTGGCTGTCACGTAATTTTTGAGGTTGATCTGCTTGCGGAGTTCTTCCTTCTGTATCAGATCCTGTACTGTTACGCCCAGGTCTTTGGCCATCTGCTCCACGATCGGGTAACTTTCCGGGTGAACGGCTGAGGCATCGAGCGGGTTTTTGGCACCCCGGATGCGCAGGAAGCCGGCCGCCTGCTCAAAGGCCTTATCCCCCAGACGAGGTACTTTTTTCAGCTCGGCACGGCTGCTGAACGGACCATTCTGGTTCCGGTATTCCACGATGTTCTGCGCCAGCGAAGGGCCCAGGCCTGACACATAGGTCAGCAGTTGCTTACTGGCGGTGTTCATCTCCACCCCTACGGCGTTCACACAGCTCATGACCACGTCATCCAGCGAGTGCTTCAGGGCAGACTGGTCCACGTCGTGCTGGTACTGGCCTACGCCTATGGATTTAGGATCGATCTTCACCAGCTCGGCCAGCGGGTCCATCAGGCGGCGCCCGATGGATACGGCGCCACGCACGGTCACATCCTGATCCGGAAATTCCTCACGGGCAACATCCGATGCCGAATAGATCGACGCACCGCTTTCGTTCACCATCACCACCTGCACCGATGCAGGTAGTTTGAGGCTCTTCACAAAAGCTTCTGTCTCGCGGCTGGCCGTGCCATTCCCGATGGCAATGGCTTCTACTGCAAAGCGGGTCACCATGAAGCGCACGGCCTGCGCGGCTTCGTGCTCCTTGTGCTGACCCGTATGCGGGAATATTGTTTCGTTGTGCAGCAACTTTCCTTGTCTATCCAGCACGACCGATTTTACACCGGTCCGGAAACCCGGGTCCAGGGCCAGTACGGTTTTCTGCCCCAGTGGGGAGGAAAGCAGCAGCTGGCGCAGGTTATCGGCAAACACCCGGATCGCTTCTTCGTCGGCACGTTTCTTCGAGGTCAGGCGTACCTCGGTTTCCATGCTGAGCTTGAGCAGGCGCTTGTAGCAATCTTTCGCAGCCAGCTTCACTTGATCGGAAGCCGCGTTGTTGCCCTTTACGAACATGTTTTCCAGCTTGGCCAGCGCTTCTTCTTCGTCTGGCTGGGCGCTCAGCATCAGCACCATCTCAGCCTCCCCCCGGCGCATGGCCAGGATCCGGTGCGACGGGGCTTTCTCGATCGGCTCTTCCCACTCGAAATAGTCCTTGAACTTCTGCCCGGCTTCTTCTTTGCCCAGCATCACACGGCTCTTGAATACCCCCTTCTTCTCGAAGATCTGTCGCATCATCGCACGAGCCTCGGCATTCTCGTTCATCCACTCGGCCATGATGTCACGGGCTCCGGCCAGTGCTTCCTCTGCATCCTTCACCTCTTTCTCTTCTGATATGAAGTTGGCAGCTTCGGCGGCCACATCCACATTGTTCTGCTCAAACAGCAGCTGCGCCAGCGGCTCCAGCCCTTTTTCGCGGGCGATGGTGGCGCGGGTGCGGCGCTTTGGTTTGTAAGGCAGGTAAATATCCTCCAGTACTGCCATGGTTTCGGCAGCCAGGATACGGGCTTCCAGCTCCGGTGTCATCTTCTCCTGATCCCGGATAGACTTGAGGATGCTCTCGCGGCGCTTGTCGAGCTCACGCAGCTGCTCCAGCCTGTCGCGGATAGCCGCTACCTGCACTTCGTCCAGCGTGCCGGTCACTTCTTTGCGGTAGCGGGAAATGAAAGGTACCGTTGCCCCCTCGTCCAGCAAAGTGGCCGTTGCCTCCACCTGTTTGATGGTGATACTCAGCTCGGTGGCAATCTTTAATAAATGGTCCAGATTTAATTCCATGTATATGTAATAAGAATAATCAACAGCTTCATCTCCCGCACATGCCCCTGTATGGAAGGGATATTTGAGCTTTGGAAACGTCAAATTTAAACGATATTGCCTGAAACCGAAAACAACTT
>NZ_JSYF01000360.1:0-2662 GCF_054824225.1 Pontibacter sp. HJ8 | reverse complement strand
TTTATGTTTTGGCAGGAGGTATGCGCTGCCAATCAAGCACGAAATGCGATGAGCCATCTCTCGTAAGGTATAGCACATGGGCTGGCATACAGGAAATATAAGCCATCCAAGATATAAATACTTTTCCACTTGTACAGCAAGAGAAGGATCATTTCAGATAGCCTGAAGGGAGCAGATTCCTGGCTAACCCGGAGCGTATGACAGGTATGCGTGAGCTGTTGGTGGCACGGCGGGTGCGGTTAAGGCTGCAGGTATAACAGCTCGTCTAAAAGCAACTGCTGCCGAAGCACTTAAAGGATAGAAACCTTACCTTTGCAAAATGGAAGTGAAACTAAATGCAGGGAACGCGCTGGAGGTAGAGAAGCTGAGCCTGCCTGGCATCCGGGATATAACGCAGAACCGCCTGTTGCTGCACCTGTTTTTCTGGGTGTGCTACGTTTGCTTTTTTGGCCTGCTCTACGGCAGCTACATCGATGATTATTACAACGCCTTCATGATCGAGCTCATTGAGCTGCCTTTCAAGATGACGTTGGTATACTTCAACATGTATTTTCTGATGCCGCAGTACCTGTTGCAAAAGCGCTACCTGGAGTTTTTTGTATACCTGCTCCTGATGATGCTGGCCATTGGTACGCTGATGCAGTTTGTGCTTATGCCCATCCTCATTCACCCGCTGATCTGCCCCACCACCTGCACAGAAGACAACCTGACCCTCTACCGCTTTGTCAAGAACATTGTCAACCTGGGTTACCTGGTGTCGATCTCAGCGGCCATCTACCTGCTCAAAAACTGGTACCGGCACCAGCAGTCGGCCCAGACGCTGGCGCAGGACAAGCTGGAGGCTGAGCTCAAGTTCCTCAAAGGGCAGATTCATCCGCACTTTCTGTTCAACACGCTCAACAGCCTCTACTCCCTCACGCTCAAAAAGTCAGAGAATGCCCCGGAGGTAGTACTGAAGCTGTCCGGGCTCATGGACTACATGCTCTACGACGCCGCCGCTGCCAAAGTGCCGCTCGAAAAAGAGCTGAACTACATCCAGAACTACATCGCCCTGGAGCGCATCCGGTATGGCAACCGGGTCGATATTTCCTTTACCGAAAGCGGAGGTATAGCCGGCAAGCAGATTGCACCCATGATGCTGCTTCCTTTTGTGGAGAATGCCTTTAAGCACGGCGTGAGCACCGAGACTGAAAATGCCTGGATCCGGGTGGACGTGAAGGTGCAGGGAGAGAAGCTGGTCGTGCTCGTCGAAAATTGCAAGTGCTATGAAAAAGCCAGCAGCAGCCACCGCGACTTTGCATCCGGTATAGGACTCAAGAATGTGCAGCGCCGCCTCGAGTTGCTGTATGAGAACAGGTATAGCCTGGAGGTGGAAGATGAGTCGGAGAGCTATGCCGTACGGTTGGAACTGGATCTGGGGGAGGAGTGATGGGTATAGTTCACATGCTATAAACTTCTTAAATGATTACCCACCCCTGCCCCTCCCAAGAGGGGAATTATACAGGAGAGATTCTCCTCTTGGGAGGGGCAGGGGTGGGTTGCTGTTACTGGTATAAGCGAATCAAAAGAAAACCAGAACCCAATACAACACACAAATCACCGTATATACCTTGTGTCAAAGCTTAAGACAAAATATGAAACTCCGCTGCATTGTAGTAGATGATGAGCCCCTGGCGCTGGATATACTCGAAACATTTATTGAGCGGCTCGACAACCTGGAACTGGTATGCCGTTGCAGCAATGCTGTCGAAGCCTACAACTGCCTGCAGGCCGAGCACATCGACCTGATTTTTCTCGACATCCAGATGCCGAAGCTCACCGGGATTGACTTTCTCAAATCCATACCTAATCCTCCGAAGGTCATCTTTACGACCGCCTACCGCGACTATGCCCTGGACAGTTACGAACTCAATGCGGTGGATTATCTTCTCAAACCGATCGCTTTTGATCGGTTCCTGAAGGCAGTATCCAAAGTAACAGCAACGGAGCCGAAAGCAGCTGCCGTGGCCCCGGCAGCCGCCATACCTCCCGAAATAAGCTATAAAGAGACGTTCATCTACCTGAAGGCGGACAAAAAAATGGTGAAGGTGATGCTGGCCGATATCCTCTACATTGAAAGCCTGAAAGACTACATCCGGGTAAAAACAGAGGCCAAAGAAATCATCTCCTACCAAAAAATCAGTTTTCTGGAAGAGAAGCTGCCGGCAGAGAAGTTTCTGCGCATTCACCGCTCTTTTATAGTGGCCCTGGACAAGATACAGGCTTTTTCGGCTACAGCCGTCGACATCGGCAAAGCCGAAATTCCAATCGGCCGCTTCTACAAAAACGAAGTGCTGCAGGTGCTGGGCCAGAACAACCTGTTGGAGAGCTAAGGAGTTTGGGAGTTTGGGAGTTTGAAAGTTTAGGAGTTAGAAAATGAACTGTGGGGTTGGAGACGGCTTCACAGTTTTTTATTTTGGGTAAGTAGTGCGTAACTTATGTTGCTGATTCGATCGTGTAGCCAAAGTGCAGTTAAAGAATGAGTTTGCAACAGCACAAGCTATACCTTTTCCGTAAAGCAATGCGCTGGCTATACCTTAACTTTCTAACTTCTTAACATTTTAACTCCTAAACTTCTTGAACTCCATCTCCAAAAAGAAACAGTTCTATCCTGTTTCGGATT
>NZ_JSYF01000359.1:0-2727 GCF_054824225.1 Pontibacter sp. HJ8 | reverse complement strand
TCCGGAAATGGAGAGGCTTTTTGTTTTGCTTCAGGTATATGCTTTTGATCTATAACTGTGTCGCATTAAAGGTATCGTCCTGTGACACATCGCCTGTTTCATACCCTTTCCTAAACCAGCGGACTCTTTGGGCAGAGGTGCTGTGTGTCAATGACTCTGGCACCATCAGGAAAAGTACTTGCCCGTATTTTATTATCTCATCGTCAAAGCATAGAATTCCTGATAGCTATTATACCTCCAAAATCGTACTAAAAAGAGTCATACTAACGACTCTTTCACCATGTGCGGCAGATACTCGGTACTACCTAAAGCGAAGGGAAACTCAAAAGCAGCTAAGCTGTTGGCCAAAAGCCTGAAAGACGCGCATTACAATGCGGCACCTTCACAGAATCTGCCCGTTGTGACGAACGGGCAGCCTGATGCCGTCCAGTTCTTTTCCTGGGGCCTGCAGCCTTTTTGGGCGAAGGATGAAAAAGCGGTGAAGCGGGCAATCAATGCCCGGGCAGAAACGCTTGCTGAAAAACCCTCTTTCCGCAAACTGCTGAACTCGAAGCGCTGCCTCGTGCCCGCTGATGGTTTTTTTGAATGGCAGAAAACGGAACATGGCAAGGTTCCCTACCGCATCGTACTGAAGGCGGAAGATACCTTCAGCTTTGCAGGTCTTTGGGATGAGTGGCTGGATAAAAGTACAGGTGAGATCCTGCATACCTATACCATTATCACTACCGAGGCCAATGAGCTGGTGAAGCCGATCCATGACCGCATGCCTGTCATCCTTTCACCGGAAACAGAAGAACTCTGGCTGGATGCACATGAATCGCAGGAAGAGTTGCTTTCGATGCTCAAGCCTTACGATTCAAATGAAATGAAAGCTTACCCGGTGTCCCCCTTGGTAAACTCAGCCCAGCACAATGTACCGGAGGTACTGAACTCCTTGTAACCAACAAAACAATTGAGTTAAATAAAAGCCCCTCCGGAAATGGAGAGGCTTTTTGTTTTGCTACTGGTATAGAGCTAAAGCTGTTGCGCTATACCTGTGTAGCGTTAAAGGTATAACCCTGTGACACGTCACCTGTCTCGAAGCCTTTCCTTAACCAGCGGACTCTCTGGGCTGAGGTGCCGTGTGTGAAAGAATCTGGCACCACCCTTCCTGTGATCGCTGGGAATAAAGCGCCCATACCTGCGCTGGTAGAAGTAGCTGGTGTTAAAACCAACAACGGCAGGCAAAAGAAAAACACACCAAATAAGAAGCAATCCTGCTCTCCGGTATTCTACCTATCTCCGATTACGTAAACAAAGATTATTTCTTAACAAGAGTTATCAGGAAGATAAAATCGGAAGTCAGAAGCAATGGCATCGGATCGGGAGGATTGTGCCATAGGGCGGACGATCATAGGGAAGATTAGGACAAATAAGATAACAGTAGCGGATTCCAATTTCTGTTCTCAATACTGTTTCATCTGCAATTTAATTCCTAAGGAAACATGTGGCGGGATTTACGGCTGTACAGGATTGTTTTTCTACTATCATTTTTATGAATAAATGTTGCCTCTTTATTATTGCCCAACTCCTTATAGCGCATTCTTTATTTGCTCAAGACTCCGAGATCAGGAAGAGTGCTATGGATAGCACAAGTTCCAGTAACAATCCGGTCACGCAACTACCTTCAGCCAGCAAATTAGCGGAACTGAGCAAAAGAATAGACCTGAACTTTCTTTTCCGAAGCTCAGCAGAGTTTCCGAGTGGTTCTTCTAACCAGTCGTCGATTAAGACAAACGAAGCGCGCATTGAGCTGAGGGGAGACATCACGCCGGATCTGAGCTTTCGGATCAGGTACCGGCTCAACAGAAGTTTTGCTCCGAACAGTTTAGATAATGCGCCCAGCTCAGTCGACCATGCCAATGTTACCTACCGTTTTGGTACCGAGAAGAAGTGGCACCTGACAGCAGGAAAGCAGGCTGCGAATGTGGGCAGCTGGGAGTTCGATACCAACCCCACGTTTGAATACCAATATACCGAATATGTGGGTAAGCAACTGAATCTGTTTCTATTGGCATTGGAGTTGGGGTACGATATTACCGAAAACCACTCTCTCCAATTACAGCTGCACAATACCTACAACCAGGACTTCAATACAATGTATAACTCGGCGGGTTACGCCAAAAACGGGTTGGAACCCTCCAAAACACCTTTAGGTTTGTATGTAACCTGGCAGGGAAGCATGTTCGATAATAAATGGCAGACGTTTTACAGCTATAATATTTCGCAGTTTGCCAAGGGTAAAACAGACCATGCGGTATCGATCGCCAACAAGTTTGTACTCGAAAGGTTTAATGCCTACCTGGACCTGCAGAGCGCCAACATGGACGTGGACTATCCCAATATCGCATCACCCGCTGTCAACAACTACCTGGCGCCCTTACCGGCCTTTGCACCGTCCTTTCTGGAAGACATCAATTACAAAACTGCTGTACTTCGGGTAGATCTTGAGTTTATACCCAAGTGGTTCATCACAGCCAAAGGATATTACGAAACGGCCAGTCACCGGGAAGACAGCGACATCGGAGACGATTTCAGGGAGCATTACGGCTACCTGGCGGGTTTGGAATACAAGCCTATCGCCAGACAGGATATGCGGTTGTTTACCTACTATTACTACAACACTTCCCGGTATAACAATGCGGTGGCCGCTATAAACGCAGATCAGAAGCTACACTTGTTCGCAGT
>NZ_JSYF01000036.1:0-32209 GCF_054824225.1 Pontibacter sp. HJ8 | reverse complement strand
CCGTGAAGATGCCGATAAACAAGCTAAAAAAGCAAGCCGGGCAGCTGAAAAAGCAGACGATAATTAACACAAGGTAATTTAGAATCTTCACTCCAGGAGTTAGAATATTTTGAATGTGCACTGACGGCTGAAATAGCTGACTCAACATGTGATTTACAGGAGACGTGCTCTAAAATCAGGAAGGGCTAAAACAACAGTTTTAGCCCTTCCTGATTTTAGAGTAAACACTTCCCGCTGCATAAGAACTCTAAATATCAGCCCAAGTCTGATCTGCTAACCAACACAACTGTATTTGAAGTGAGGTCTTTAAGGTTCACCCTTTGCAAGACACTGCTAAAGCCGGATTGGAGCTCCAGATTGTTCTGAAAACATAACGGACAGGATACAGTTATAGCTCAGAAATCAATAAGGCTCAGCAGATGACAACCAACATACGTGATTACCCGGATAATACGACGATCATTCTGGCCGGGGCTACCGGGAATCTGGGCGGACGCATCGCGCGGTCCCTGCTGGAGCGGGGCGCCCGCGTGCGGGCGATCGTACGTAGGGGAAGCGACAAAAACAAAATTGCAGCACTGCAGCACCAAGACGTTTCGATCGTAGAAGTTGATTATAAAAGCCTTTCGGAGCTGACTGAAGCGTGCTCAGGCGGCGCCTGCGTCGTATCGGCCTTGTCAGGGCTCCGGGAGGTGATAGTAGATGCGCAAACCTTGCTGCTCCAGGCAGCAGTCGGGGCCGGAGTTTCCCGCTTTATACCCTCGGACTATGCAATTGATTTTACGAAGCTCCCGCCCGGCACCAACCGGAATCTCGACCTGCGCCAGGAATTTCATGACCGCCTCCATGAGGCACCGATTGCGGCAACATCCATCCTCAACGGCATGTTCACAGACTTGCTGACAGGGCAGGCTCCTGTTATCCTTTTTCCACTCAAACGGGTTGTTTATTGGGGCGACGCGGATCAGCTGCTGGACTTCACAACGATTGCGGATACTGCAACATTCACAGCAGCAGCTGCACTCGACCCTACCACGCCACGATACCTGCGCATTGCCGGCGATGTACTGAGTGCCAGTGGGTTAAGAGCAGCAGCAAGCGAGGTTACCGGCAAAGACTTTAAACTGCTCCGGGTCGGTGGCTTGGGCACATTGGATACCCTGATCAAAATCACACGAAAGCTCCTCCCGGAGAGCGAGGAAGTATTTCCGCCCTGGCAGGGCATGCAGTACCTGCGCAACATGTTCAGCGGCCTCCCGAAGCTGGAGCCACTCGACAATGACCGTTATCCCGGTATGCACTGGACAAGCGTACGGGAAGTGCTGGCGGCACGTTAAGCTGAGCTGTCTCCGTATGATAACACTGAAGCACAGGTATAGGCAGGATGCTTCGCGTGCGTATACCTGTGGCTGATCTCCTGCACAGGAACAAATGCCAGTTCGTTTGGTGTATCAGGTATAAGGCTTTCCTCCAGGTATACAGAACCGACACCAGCTGTGAGCTCACTTCTCTTTTGATGCGCTGATGTATTTCCGGTTCTTTTATTTAATTCCCTTGCCGGTATGTATCGCTATGGACCGGGTATACCTATACCTTCCTTTCGGTAACTGCAGTTGTTTGGAAAGTGAAGTTGAAGTAAATTTGAGTATACCAGCATACCGGCAATGAATTTATCCCTGATCGATCTGTCTACTATCCCCTACCATGGAACACGCACACAAGCATTCCGGAACACCATTGAAACCGCTCAGAAGGTGGAGGAATGGGGGTATCAGCGTATCTGGTTTGCGGAGCACCACAACACCCAACATTTTGCAGGACGATCGCCAGAAGTGATGATCGCTGCCGTGGCAGCCAAAACTTCCACCATCCGCGTCGGGTCTGGGTCTGTGTTGCTGAATCATTATAGCCCGTTTAAAGTAGCCGAAGTATTTGGCACCCTGCAGGATTTGTACCCAAACCGGATCGACCTCGGGGTAGGCAGAGCCACCACAGGACCAATCTCAGATTTTGCCCTGCAACGCAACCGCACCTACCAGCAGACATCCGATGATTCCTTTGACCAGTTAGCCGAACTGCTGTCCTGGCTACACGATGATTTTGAAAGCGAGCATCCTTTCAGCCAGGTAAAAGTGTACAACGATGGTCTTTTGCCCAACGTCTACTTATTGGGCTCCAGCCGCTGGAGCGCCCAGGCAGCTGCCAAACTGGGCCTGAAGTATGTTTTTGCGGGCTTTATCAATCCGATGAAGGCGTACGATATCATGCAAACGTATCAACAGAACTTTGTGCCCTCTGGCGACCCGACCGGCGTAAAAGAACCAGAGTTGATCCTTTCCCTGAGTGTATATGCAGCGGAAACGGAAGAAACAGCCATTGAACTTTCAGCTCCGTCGCAGTTATTCATGCAGCGGCTGTTGCAGGGTGATCTGCGCTCTCCCCTCCTGTCTGAAAAGGCAGCAGTGCGTATCCTGCAAAACAACTCGTTGGTGCAACGACTCACAAACCCCAAACAACCACCCCGAAACATGGTGGGGGCAGCCGCTACCATAAAAAGAGAATTAGAAGAAATACAAGCCGTGTTTGGTTTCAAAGAGCTCATGGTGCAACTCATCTCGGCCAATCATGTGGGCCGGTTAAAGTCGCTGGAATTACTCGCTCAGACCTTAAAATAACCTTGCCTTTGTAACCATACCAGAGCCCGGAATATACCTACAGGTTCCGGATCATACCGTAGAGTTTGTCTGCGTCTAGCACTGCATTTCCTAAGATGGTATTGTTGAAGAATACCCATACCTCTTTTTCGTCCTCCAGCCAGTCTTTTACCATGTAGGCGTAGCGTTCCAGTTTTTCATCCGGATAAGCAGACGCATACAGTTTCTCATCGCCATGCAGGCGCAGGTAGGCCGTGTTGGTGGTCGTGGCCTCAGTTCCCGGAAAGCGCTTGCCGGCGCTGGCGATCACAGTAGTAATGTCGTATTCCCGGAGCAGATCCAGCGATTCCTCGGTAAACCAGGAAATGTGGCGGGCTTCGAGGGCAAAGATCTGGGCCGGGTATAGCTCCCGTAAGGTGCGGTAGAAGTTTTCAGCCACCAGGCGGTCGTAGCGGAAACTTCCCGCAATCTGTACTAGCACTGGTCCCAGCCGGTCCCCCATGAGCAGGTACCGGGACATGAATTTCTGCAGAGGCTCCTCGATGTCCACAAATTTCCTTTTATGGGTGATTTCCTGGTTGAGTTTCGGGGCAAATCTGAAATGGGGAGGCGTCTGGGACAGCCACTTCTCAATCGTTTTGGCCATCGTGAAGTGGTAGAAACTGCTGTTGATCTCCGTCGCATTGAAATGGGTCGCGTAGTGCTTCAGGAAATCGGCTGATTTTAGTTCAGGCGGGTATAGCACTTCCTGCCAGCGGTAACTCCAGCCGGAGGTGCCTATGTGCAAATTAGGGATGTCTGTCATAGTAGAGGTATAATAACAACCGTATACTTGACTTTTTGGCGCTGGTTACATGCAAGCCCAACCGGTCTGCCAAACAAACACAACGAAACGCTGAAACCATTCCAAAGAACATTCACTCCCCTGTATCTGTTAAACTCACCTGCTCCCGTAGGACTGAAGAAAAGTGCTGCAATCCAGAATGGAAGCTACGCAAACCAAGGTATAGCCGATTCTTAAAATGGGCTTGATTTTAACCTTACCCTGACCTGTATACTGCTTCCCTTATTACATCTTTAGCTCATGAACTTGTTGCTAAACTTGCTGGTTTATACCTTTATGACTGATTAGTCATTTCGGTCGCCGTGTCGACAAACAATATATGCAGGTTCTGAAGAAAATTATGTTAACAACCCTTATCATCACCAGTGTTTTAACCTTAGTAGGGTTCCTGTTCTTGCAGCAGGGCACTTTCGGTAAAACACCAAATGGCAAACGCCTGGAACGCATTCAGAAATCACCCAATTATCGGAACGGTGCTTTCCAGAACCTATCTGAAACGCCTGTGCAGGCGGAGAATGCCTCCATGCTGGATATGCTCTACGACTTTTTCAACAAATCCAAAAACACCACGCCTCCTCAGGCCCTGCCCTTTGTTAAAACGGACCTTAAATCGCTCTCGTCGGAAGAGACAGCTATTGTCTGGTTTGGCCATTCTTCCTACCTGATCAAAAGCAAGGGGTATACGATCCTGGTCGATCCGGTTTTCAGCGGCTATGCTTCGCCGGTTTCCTTTCTAGTCAAGTCTTTTGAGGGCGCCAACCAGTTTGCGGTTTCGGACCTGCCGGAGATTGATGTACTCATCCTTTCACACGACCATTACGATCACCTGGATCATGGAACGATCACGGCCCTGAAGGGAAAAGTGAAGCATTTCTTTGTTCCGCTTGGCGTCGGGGCGCACCTGGAAAACTGGGGTATAGCCGAAAGCAACATGACGGAACTGGACTGGTGGGAAACGGCAAAATTCAAGGAACTGAAGCTGACCGCCACGCCGGCGCGCCATTTTTCGGGCCGCGGCCTGTCACGCGGAAAATCGCTTTGGGCATCTTACGTACTGGAAACGCCGGATCATACGATCTACATCGGCGGCGATTCGGGGTATGATACCCATTTCAAAACCATCGGGGATAAGTTTGGCCCGGTTGATATCGCTATCCTCGAAACCGGGCAGTACAACAAGAACTGGCCTTATATCCATATGATGCCCGAACAAACCGTGCAGGCCGCCTTGGACCTGCAAGCCAAGGTCCTGCTGCCGGTCCACCTGGGCAAGTTCGCGCTGGCCTTGCATGACTGGGACGAACCTTTGCGACGCGTAGTAAAAAGTGCCGAAGAAAAGCAGGTGAACATCACCACACCGATGATCGGCGAACCCATTGTCCTGGACAAGCACTACCCGGCCAGTACCTGGTGGGCACTTTAACCCGGCAGTTATGGCGGACAAAAGAGAACGGATCGTAGCGGCTGCCCTGGAATTATTCACTACGAAAGGCTTCCAGCAAACTTCCACGGCGGCTATTTCGAAGGAAGCAAATGTGGCAACCGGCACCTTGTTCCTCTACTTTAAAAGCAAGGATGAGCTGATCAACGCCCTGTACCGAGAAGCCAAGCAGGCGCTGGCGGTTTATTTCAGGCAAGATTTTCCCGAAGGCGCGCCGATCGAAGTACAATTGCGCCACTTCTGGCAGCATGCGATCCATTGGGCTTTGGAGCATCCGTACCACTTCCGGTTTCTTTCCATGTTCAGCCACTCCCCTTTTATCACCAACCTGACAAAAGAGGAAGCCGCTTCCTCTTTTCAGTTCATGCAGAATCTGGTAGAAGAGGCCATCCGGGCGGGCAGCCTTCGTGCCCTGGACAGTGACCTTTTCATCGCTTTGTTTAGCGGCCAGTTGCATGCGACTTTGCAGCACCTGACCCAAAACGCAGGGTCAAAGAAAAAGCCTGCCCTCATCGAGCAGGCATTCCAGGTATTATTGAAAGGAGTTACGCCTGACTGAGGCAGTCGCGCTTTTTATTTAAAGTAAACACGGAATACGGACCCTTTTCCTTCCTCACTTTCAACCGTTATCCGGTCGCCTGAGTTGTTGAGTATCTTTTGTACCAGGTATAGCCCGATGCCCGAACCCTCTACGTGGTCATGCGCCCGCTTGAACATCGAGAAAATCTTGCCCTTCTGTTCCGGTGCTATACCTAATCCGTTGTCGGCTACTGACAAGACGCGCTCCCCTTTCGGGGTTAAGGAGGTTGTTAGAATCACTACCGGCTTCCGCTGCGGGTGGGCATACTTGATGGCGTTTGAGACCAGGTTGTACAGGATGCTCCGCAAATTGGTCCGGGTATACTCCAGGCTCTCAAATTCCAGCCGATCTACTAGGATTTCAGCTTGGCTGGAAGTAATCTTTTCCCGCAGGCCTTCTTTTACATCTTCCAGCAGATCAAGCAGTTTAACCTTTTCAGGCTTCTCTTTCACATGCTTCAGCTTGACAATATCGGCCAGGTCGGCAATCACGTGCTTGAGCGTAACAATGGAGCCCCGCATCATGGTCAGCAGCTGCTGATGTTTTTCGCTCTCCGTTGTCCCCATGTCTTCTTCCAGTGCAGACAGCAAGCCTTCCAGGTTGATGATAGGTGACTTGAGATCATGCGAAGCGGAATAGACAAAATTATCGAGCTCATTGTTGAGTTTGAGCAGTTCGCTGTTCTTGAGCATCAGTTCCTCGTTGCGGCGCCGTTCCGTCAGGTCCCGGGTCACTTTGGCAAAACCTAGCAACCGGTTTTCTGCATTGAAGATAGGCGTAATGACCACATTCGCCCAAAAAGCGGTGCCGTCTTTGCGCAGGCGCCAGCCTTCATCTTCGAAGTGCCCGTCTTCCCGGGCTTTTTTCAGTTCGTACTGCGGAAACCCGCTCTGAATAGCTTCGCGCCCGTAAAAAGTGGAAAAGTGGCGGCCGATGATCTCACTTGCTTTGTAGCCTTTTATACGCTCGGCCCCGACGTTCCAGCTCATGATAATGCCTTCTGTGTTGAGCATCAGAATGGCATAATCCTTCACGCTGTCAATCAGCAAACGGCTTCTTTCTTCGCTTTCCCGGAGCTCCTCGTTGATCTGGAATAACTGCTGTTCCAGCTTTTTCTTCTCGGTCAGGTCGCGGGTGATTTTGGAATAGCCGATGAGGTGCTTGTTGTGATTGTAAATAGCCGTCAGGACGGTATTTGCCCAGAAAGCAGACCCGTCTTTGCGGTACCGCCAGCCCTCATCTTCAAAGCGGCCATCCGTTTTGGCTTTTTGCAGCTCGTACTCCGGAAAGCCGCTTCGAATGGATTCTTTGTTATAGAATTTAGCGAAGTACTTGCCGATGATCTCATGGCTTTCATACCCTTTCATGCGTTTGGCCCCTTCATTCCAGGTGGCCACGTTGCCGGCAGGGTCCAGCATAAAGATGGCATAATCGGTTACGCCCTCGATCAGGTAGCGGAACCGTTCTTCGCTTTCCTTGAGTTCTTCAAACGCTTTGTACAGATCATCTTCCGCTTTCTTCTTTTCCGACAGGTCCCGCGTGATCTTGGAGAAACCGATGTGTTCTTTCGCCTCATTGTAGACCGGCATGATGATCACGTTGGCAAAAAAAACAGTACCGTCTTTCCGCACGCGCCAACCTTCGTCTTCGTATTTCCCTTTTGCCTTCGCCTCGGTCAGCTCCGTAGCCGGATAATCCCTGGCAATGTCTTCGGGCGTATAGAAAGTAGAGAAATGTTTCCCGATGATCTCTTCCGCTTCATAGCCTTTTATTTGCCTGGCACCCGTATTCCAGGTAAGGATGTAACCATCCGGGTCGATGAGGAAAAGTGCATAATCGGTTATACTTTCGATCATTAGCTGGTAATGATCTTCGTTTGTTTTAGAACGATAGGTTGGCGTGATATCGGATTCTGAATTCATAGTAGTTTCTAAAGACATACAACAAAACTTGTACATTCTGTTCGCAAAGTCACCTATCTTAACGGGTAAGAAATACAGCTTTACAGGTTACATTAATCCAGCAATTCAATGATAACTTCTCTGTATTGAATTTCAATTTTAAGTAATAAATGGTACAACTCTGAATAAAACCTGTAAATTTTTAAAAATTGCACTTTAATCAGCCAAAGCTTTCGGATATCGTGTCGGAATCCGGGGGTATTTACCTGATCCTGACTACGCCGGAACAGGTATAGCAACCTCCTCGGATCAACCCCCTGAAAGGAAGGTGTAGCTGAAGCAGGAAGTGCTTGGTAGAAGTGGAAACCAGCAGAACCTGAAGCCGGCTTTAGGGGTACAAAGAAGCCAGGGCCAGCCCCGTACTGCTCCTGCAACCAAAGTATGCTTTTACTCTGAAACTGTCGTTTGAGCCGGGAAGATATAACGCCTAATTTAAGTCAAACCAAACTACGTGTGATGACTATACCCATACAGGAACTTTTGCAAACCGCCCGGACAGCTGCCCTGGAAGCAGGGGCTGCTATCCTGCAGGTATATACCACCGGCGACTTCGGCGAAACTGTGAAAACAGACGCCTCTCCCCTTACCCGGGCCGATCAGGCGGCACACCGGGTCATTTTGCAGCATCTGGCGGGTACAAGCCTGCCTGTTCTCTCCGAGGAAGGTATACACGAATCCTATGAAAAAAGAAAAGACTGGGACTGGTACTGGCTGATCGACCCGCTGGACGGCACAAAGGAGTTTCTGAAGCGCAACGGAGAATTCACTGTGAACATCGCCCTGATGCACCAGGCTATACCTGTAGGAGGAGTCGTCTATGCCCCTGTTCCGGATGTTTTGTACTACGGATCTCAGCAAACCGGTGTGTACAAAGAAGCCCAGGGTATACAAACGAGGCTACAGCCTCTGGGGCATAAAGTGAGCTTGGCTTCGCTTTTGCAAAAGCCGGAAGTGGTTGTGATCGCTTCCCGGACGCATATGTCGCCTGAGACGGAAGCATTCATCCGGCAGTTCCGACAGGTGCAGCTCACCTCTATGGGCAGCTCGCTTAAGTTCATGCTGCTGGCCGAAAACAAAGCAGACGTATACCCCCGCTTTGCTCCTACGGCCGAATGGGATACCGCTGCGGCTCATGCTATTCTGCGGGCACTTGGGAAGGGTGTTTTTCAGGCGGACCTGGAATCGGAACTGGTGTATAACAAAGCAGATCTACTCAATCCTTCCTTCGTCGCTATTTGAAACGGCAGGCTCCCTGGGCTAAGTCAGCTATAGGTATACCTATTGAATGCAGGTCATCTATTTTGTTGCACAGGCGGCATACCTATACCTATACCTATACCTATACCTACCGGCATTCTCCGCTGGCTATTCTGTATCCGGCTTCCGGATGGCGCCATACAACACCGGGCTGAAAAACCGCAGGTTCTCCAGGATACAGGCCATGCTATAAAATTTTTCCGGGTCTATCTCAGCGTTCTCGGCCATGACTTCCAATAGGGCATCCAGGGCGCCGGCATAGGTAGCGTTAAACTCTTCTTCTGTCATTTTCATGGGTGTAAAGTAAACAAGTAACCTTCAGGATCGGAATATAATTTCAAAAACACAACCACGTATCGTCGCGGAAGGCAAATGTGTCTGTCTGTTAACTGCTCCGTCCCGGTCTGCGTACGCTATAGTACTGAACCTATTTTTCACAAAACAAACTTAAGCGTATGGCTATTAAACTCAAACCACTCCACGATCAGGTGATCGTGATCACAGGCGCCTCCAGTGGCATCGGGCTTGCAACAGCCCGTGAGGCGGCCCGCAAAGGAGCCCGGCTGGTACTGGCAGCCCGCAACGGAGAAGCGTTGCTGCAGATCGAACAGGAAATAAACAACCAGGGAGGACAGGCCATTCACGTAATAGCCGATGTCGGCCGTCAGCAGGATGTGCAGCGGATCGCCGATGTTGCCCTCTCCTACTTTGGCGGTTTTGACACCTGGGTGAACGATGCCGGCGTGTCTATCTATGGACGGCTCGAGGAAGTGAGCGATGAGGACAACCGCCGCATGTTCGACACCAATTTCTGGGGTCTGGTGTATGGCTCCCAGGTGGCCGCCATGCATCTCCGCAACCGCGGGGGCGCGATCATCAACCTGGGCAGTGTGCTCTCGGATGTAGCCATTCCGATGCAGGGCATGTACGCCGCGAGCAAGCATGCCGTGAAGGGCTTTACTGATGCCCTGCGCATCGAACTGGAAGAGGAAGGCGCGCCCATCTCCGTCACTCTGATCAAGCCCTCGGCTATCAATACACCTTATCCGGAGCATGCCCGAAACTATACCGACCGAAAGCTCACACTTCCCCCTCCAGTCTATGAGCCGGAAGAAGTTGCCAAGGCCATCCTGCATGCTGCCACCCATCCGAAGCGGGACATCATTGTTGGTGGCGGCGGCAAACTGATGAGCAGCACCAACAAGTACGCACCGGGCCTGATGGACCTGGCCGGAGAAAACTTTATGACCGAACAGCAGCTGCTCGACGAGCCTGCCCGTAATCCGGAAGGCACTCTATACCGGCCAGGAGAAGGCGGTCGTGTCCACGGCCATATCAAGGACACCATGAAAACCAGCCTCTATACCCGTGCCGTGACCAATCCGATGATCGCAGGTGCTGTCGTAGCGGCAGCCAGCGCGGCCGCCATTGCCCTGGTAGGAAGAAACAACAAAAAGAAGCAGTCCAGACCTGAAATGGTCGAGATCGTGGAAGTCGTTGAGATAGTGGAACACCCCCGGGATGAATTCATTTAAATCAGCGCTTCAACTGGCAGCAGAAAGCCTTCCGGATCCTTCCGGGAGGCTTTTTATTTTGATGGCCTCACCCTTCGCTGCATAACTGCCGCACCTAAAATAAATCAGCCGCCTTCCATGAATCTGCGCTCCAAATAGGGTTACATTTGCAACGCCTTTGGGAAGCTGATTTAACCTATGTTTCCGCAATTCAGCCGGGAGTTCCGCTATGTAGAAACTTATCTAAACGCTGGAGCCGGCTCTCCGGAATTTTACTGATCAGCTAAGGACCGGACGCCTGCTGTATACAGGAACAAGACCAGGAAGCGTTTGAATCATTATGCCGACGGCCCTGTTAGAGTCGTACCTCCTGCAGCGGAGAAGCATCAGCACCCTGCACGTCAGGCAGGCACATCCGGTTGTTTCGGAACAAACTGAGAGGCAGCGGCTTATTTTTATTTTAAAGTATTTTATGTTAGAAACGCTTATCTATACCTTCTTGCTGAGTATTTCTCCTTTTGGCGAAGCTCGGACAGGTATACCTTATGCCATTTTGAATAATGTGCATATTCTCTGGGCATTCCTGATCGGCACTGTTGCCAATATCCTGATTTTCCCGGTCTTCGTATGGCTCATCGACACGTTCAGCAAGGCATTCTGGCCGAACCGCAGTTATAAAAAGGGGGTTGTTTTCTTTTCTAGAAGAGCCCGGAAACTTGCAGGCGCCAACGTCGAGAAACATGGTTTCTGGGGCTTGATGGTATTTGTGATGGTCCCGCTTCCCGGCACCGGTGCTTATATGGGTACGATCGCTGCCATTCTGTTCAAGATCGAACGCAAAAGAGCTTTCCTGGCGATCACCCTGGGCGTAATCGCTTCCTCTGCCTTTATGGCCGGAGCTTCTTACCTGGGACTGCTGGGACTGGAAAAATTGTAATTCCTATACCTCTATTCGCAGCAGGACCTGATTCAAATCAAAGCGGCCTGTCTGCCATTTGCTCTCTGAGAGGCAATGGCAGACAGGCCGCTTACTTTATACAAACTGGTAACGGGATCAGGGCGCTGCGGCCAGCAGCTTTTTATTCGGCTTGCCTCCCATATAGAAGATGATCCTGCCGCCGTTCATGATCTCGGCGTGCGTCAGGTACGCGCGGTTGATGGGCTGGCCGTTGAGCTCCATTTTCTGCACGTATACGTTCTTGTCTTTCTGATTCTTCGCCTCGATGGTAAAGGTTTTGCCGTTTTCCAGGTTTATAGTGGCCGACTTCACAGCCGGACTGGTGATGGCGTACTGATCCGAGCCGGGCGCTACGGGGTAAAAGCCCAGCGCAGTGAAAATATACCAGGCGCTCATTTGCCCGAAGTCGTCGTTGCCGCCCAGGCCGTCCACGGTGGGTTTGTACATGGCTTTGAGCACCATGCGCGTGCGCTCCTGTGTTTTCCAGGGCTCATCGGTCCAGTTGTAGAGGTAGGCCACGTGGTGCGAAGGCTCGTTGCCGTGCACGTAATTGCCGATGATACCTTCGCGCGAAATATCCTCCGTGTTTTCAAAGTATTTGTCCGGCAGCTCCATCGTGAAGAGCGAGTCCAGGCGCTGCGTGAAGCGTGCCTTTCCGCCCATCATCGCGATCATGTCGGCCGGAGCGTGCGGCACATACAAACTATAGTTCCAGGAGTTGCCTTCGATGAAGCCCTGCCCGTGCGTGTCCAGCGGGTCGAACTCCTGCTTCCAGGTGCCGTCGCTCAGCTTGGGGCGCATAAAGCCTGATTTGGCATCGTATACGTTTTTGTAACTTTCGGCACGCTTGCTGAACTCTTCATAAATGTCCTGCCGGTTGAGCTTCTTGGCCATCTGCGCGATGCACCAGTCGTCGTAGGCATATTCCAATGTCTTCGATACCGAAGAGCCGTTCTTGTCTTCGGGCACAAAGCCCAGTTCCATGTAATAATCCAGGCCATCGTAGTAGCGGGTGCGGGCCGTCTGCACGCAGGCATCCAGCGCCCGGTTCACATCAAAATTCGCGTTTCCTTTCATCACCGCATCCGCAATTACGGGTACCGAATGGTAGCCGATCATGCACCAGTTCTCGTTGGCATAATGCGACCAGACGGGCAGCATTTTGTGCACGCTCTGGTCGTAGTGCGCCAGCATGGAACTCACCATATCGGCGTTGCGGGCAGGCTGCAGGATGTTGAACAAGGGGTGCAGGGCGCGGTAGGTATCCCAGAGCGAGAAGCTGGTATAGTTGGTAAAGCCATCGGCCTGGTGCACGTTCATATCAATGCCCCTATACCTTCCATCCACATCCATATAGGTGGTAGGGCCAAGGAAGGAATGGTACATGGCCGTATAGAAATTCACCAGGTCGTCTTTGCCGGCATCCACCACCACTTTGTTCAGTTCTTTGTTCCAGGCGGCCTGTCCTTCGCGCTTTACCCGTTCAAAATCCCAGTGCGGAATTTCGGCGCGCATGTTGGCCAGCGCGCCTTCCGTACTCACCGGCGAGAGGGCAAATTTTATCTTGATCTTCTCCCCTTCTGTAGTTTTGAAATCGAAGTAGGCGCGCAGTTTTTTGCCGGCCATCTCCGGGAAGTTTTTGGTCTGATCAAACTTGCGCCAGAAGCCTTTGTAGGCCTGCGCCTCCGAATAATCCTTGTTGCCATACTGGTAGAAGGGCTTGCTGAAGGACATGGCAAAATATACCGTGCGGGTACGGGCCCAGCCGTTGGTCTGCCGGTAGCCGGTGATGAGCGTATCGTTCTCCACGCGCACAAAGGTCCAGGTGGTTTTGCCGTCGTAGTTGTAAATGCCTGCCATCAGGTCGAGGATGATGTGCGCCTCGTCGGATTTGGGGAAGGTATATTGGTGCATGCCCACGCGGTTGCTGGCCGTGAGCTCCGCCAGGATGTTGTGGTCGTCGAGCTTTACTTTGTAGTAAGCCGGCTCGGCTACTTCGTTGGCATGCGAAAAGGCCGAGCGGTAGCCGCTTTGCGGTTTGTCTTCGGTGCCCGGGTTGAGTTGCAGCTTGCCGGTGGTAGGCGCAATCAGGAAATCGCCCAGGTCAGAGTGGCCGGTGCCGCTGAAGTGCGTGTGACTGAAACCGACGATCGTGTTGTCGTCGTGCTGGTAACCGGCGCAGTACTTGTAGACGTCCTTGTTATACTGGCCGTTCACCTCGTAGGGTATGGTATCGGTATCGGGGCTGAGCTGCACCATGCCGAAAGGTACCGTAGCACCCGGATAGGTATGGCCCATCTTGGCTGTTCCGATCATCGGGTTCACATACCTGACCAGGTATGTGGCAGGCTTGCTTTGCGAAGCCCCCAGCAGCGGCAGGAGCAACAGGGCAGAGAGTAGAATCTTTTTCATGGTAAGGATTTATGGGCAAATGATCCGGATAACAGGTACCCGTCAGGTATAACACAAGGTAGGCAGGAGTTGTGGTCTCAACTTTAAATTCCGTCCTGCCACAAGTTGGCGGCCCCGATCAGGGCAGCTGCCTCCCCCAGTTCCGCCACCCGGACAGGCAGCAGGCCGACCTGTCGGGCCAGGTCCTGCTTCAAAGCTGTTTCAAATAGCGGATAGGCTTTGCTGATATTTCCTCCCAGCACGATCACTTCGGGTTGTACTTCCTGCACGAACGCTACGAGAAAGAGGGCCAGGTTCTGCCCGAACTCACGAAACAGCGCCTCTACTACAGCGGACTCCTGGGGTGCCCTGTCGACGATGGCCTTTACATGTGGCACCTGCCTACCGGTCAGCTCCTCGTACCGCTTCACAAACCAGCGGGAGCACAGGTATTCTTCAGCTATACCTGTATGAAACGGGATCTTCCAGAGATCGGCATCCTCTGCCATTCCTCCCCTGTAGCGGGCAGTGCCCAGGCCGGTGCCCAAGGTCAGACCGATGGCGCGGCTACAGCCTTTGGCCGCTCCTGCGACTACTTCGCCCTGCAGAAAACAGGCCGCATCGTTGAGCAGCCTGATATCGGTTTCGGCCAGCTGAAGCTGCTCTGCGACCAGGGCCCGCACATTTACGCCGTACAGCGCGTCATATTTGCCCTGGTTCCGCATCAGGGCTATCCCGTTCGCATAATCAAACGGTCCGGGCATGGCTATACCTATTCGGGTCAGCTTGCCGCTATACCTGCCCAGCGCCTGCCGCATGATGTCTGCCCAGGCAGCCGTTACCTCCGCGCAGGAGCCTGTTGCTTCAATGCTTCCACGCACCACTGTATCCGGCAGAATCGTCCCGGTATGCAGGTCCACCACTGCGGCTGTCGCATGAGTACCGCCAATGTCTACCCCTAAGGCCAGCTTATTCATAATTTCAAAAGTGTAATCTCAACAGGAGTTCAAATAACAAATACTTTTCGGGAAATGAAAACCAGGGGCCTGTCTCATTGCCGTCCACTTAAGCAAAGGCTCTCCAATCTGTAAGGGATATCCTTATCCCCGTGTGCAGGTATAGGCGGGATAGGAGACCCGCAACGGAATTGATTCGGATGGAGAAATCCAAATCAACTTACGCCAGACTCCAGACCTCTAGTTGACGGCATTAGGGGCTTTTCCCCTGTTTCCTAATAAGTTTGATCCGGCAGGAAGGTATAGCTGCAGCTGGTGAAAGTAGTTTGGCAGGAACAGGGAACTGACTCTCCAAACTCTGCGCAAATCCGTTAGTCCTACAAACAGCTATACCTTGCCATGGAACAGGACAAAGCCTTACGGGATCAACTCACAAAGCTCATGCAGGGCGGACAGGCATTCCGCCCACTGGACGACGTGCTGCAGGGCATTACGGCAGACGATGCCGGCAAAGAGATGCACGGGCTCCCTTATACGATCTGGCAGCTGACAGAGCACCTGCGCATCACCCTGTACGATATCCTGGAATTCAGCCGCGACCCGGATCACGTGTCGCCCGAGTGGCCGGAAGAATACTGGCCCCGGGAAAGTGCCCCCGCCGATCAGGCTGCCCTGGACAAAAGCATACAAGCCATCTCGGAAGGGCTTGAAGCCATGGTACAACGGGTGCAGGATCCCGCCAATGATCTGTACGAAGCCTTCGCACACGGCAGCGGCCAGAACCTCCTGCGCGAAGCCATGCTGGTCGCCGAGCACAACGCCTACCACCTGGGCGAGATCGTCGTGCTCCGGCGGCTGCTGGGGACCTGGAAATAAACAGGTATAGCAGGGGCTCTTTTTTGGTTTCCATGACTCCCCGGGCATAGCCAAAAGCTGCACCTGTCACCGGCCTGGAAAACTATCTTCTTTCCTCTGCAGTATTTACAGGTATGGAAAATGCTGATAACATGCTGGAAGAAGCGAGTACTGTATTGCCAAACCCGAAGGCGCTCGTACCGGAATCTCTCAATGAAGTGAACGTACTGTTTATGGGTCCTGTCGAGAATGGCTACTTCAAGCCCGTGCCCGATAAGCGCAACACCCCTCCCCGCTGGGAAGCAGGCAGCTACAGCCTCGCAGCCGGGAAATGGCCCTCTCCCAGCCTGACCGCCGCGCTCATGGACCTGAGTACGTACAACGGCTACTCCATCATGGTGATTGCCTCCGAATGGAACGAGGAAGTGATCAGCCAGGCCCGCATATTCGGGGTGCTCAACAACACGGCCTGCGACGTGGTCAACAAGTTTGCCTACGAGCAACTCCAGGAAAAAGAAGATGAGATCTCGGCTTACGTATCCGGCATAAGCAACTGATCTTCTGGCAGCATGAAGGACACCCTTGACTGAGCCCGGGTAAATTACCGTGCCACCGTAACCGGTGTGGTCGGCTCTGGCACCGTGACCGGGATCAGAATGGTAAATTCTGTAAAACTGCCTTCCTCCGACTCCATCAACAACTCCCCGCCATGGCCTTTGGTAATGATATCATAGCTCAGGGAAAGGCCTAAACCCGTGCCCTGGCCGCTGGGTTTGGTGGTAAAGAACGGCTGGAACACTTTTTCCCTGACCGCCTCCGGTATACCGGTTCCGTTGTCCCTTACTTTTATTTCTACCTGTCCGTTCTTCCGGCTGGTACTTACCTCTACTTTGGGTTCATAGCCGGCTCCCAGCTGTTCCTGTTTCTGGCTTACTGCATACAGGGCGTTGTTGAACAAGTTCAGTAACACCCGTCCCAGTTCCTGAGGCACTACCTCTACCCGCTCCAGCTGTTCATCGTAGTTGGTTACCAGCGTCGCTTTAAAACCATTTGATTTTGCCCGGAGCCCATGGTACGAAAGCCGCAGGTATTCATCGGCCAGGGCATTGATGTCTGTCGGTTCCTTCTCTCCGGATGTGGACTTGGAATGCTGCAGCATACCTTTCACAATGCTGTCGGCCCGCTTGCCGTGCTGCTGGATCTTGTGCAGGTTCTGTTTCAGATCAGCCGTAATCGAAAGGAGCTGCTCTGTGTTGCCGGACGCGGCTTCCTGCTCCAGCTCCTCCACCAGTTCTCCCGACACTTCGGAGAAGTTGTTGACAAAGTTGAGTGGGTTTTGAATTTCATGGGCAATGCCGGCTGTCAGCTCGCCCAGGGAGGCCATTTTTTCAGACTGCACCAACTTGGCCTGCGTTCGCTTCAACTTGTGATACGCTTTTTCGATCTCACGCGCCTGGGCCAGTTCCCGCTCCCGCGCGCGGTATCTTTCCCGTTTGATGAGCCGCCTGCGCTGCAAGCGGTTAAAGTTGATCACTACCCCGATCAGCAGGAGCCCATAGCCCATATAAGCCCACCAGGTGTTCCACCAGTGCGGCCTGACCTGTACGGGCAGGGATCGTTCAGCCCAGGCACTATCGCTGTTGGCGATCTTTACCCTGAACGTATACTTTCCGGCGGGCACATTGTAGTAAGAAGCCAGGTGATCCAGGGTCGCTTTACGCCAGTCGTGGTCGTAGCCGTCCAACTTAAAGTAATACCGGTTCTGCTCCGGGTTACTGAAATGAATGCCCGTAAAACCGAATGAAAAAACATCCTGGTCAGGGCCCAGCTTCAACTCCCGGATCTCATTGAGCGGGGCTTTTAGCGGTCCCGAAGTGCCCGGTACTACCAGGTCATCAAAAACCCGCAAGGCTGTCAACACGATCTGCGGTGGAGTCGTGTTCGGTTGCCATTGTTCGGGTGAAAAAGAATAATAGCCCGACTTGCTGCCAAAATACAGCCTGCCGTCCCGGCCTTTGTAGCCGGCTGGGAAGGTAAAAGAACCCGGCACTACCCCATAGGACTCTGCCAGCAGGGAAATATTGCCGCGTTCCTTATCCAGGGTCATGAGCCCGTGCCTGGTGCTGAACCAAAGTTTCTGCTGATCGTCTTCCACCATACTTTGCAGTTGGGTGATGTCTTCGTTCAGATCAGAACTCAAGGAAATAAAGGCATCTGCCTTCCGGTCATACCTGTATACACCGGCACCTTCGGTTGCCACCCACAGCACGTTCCGGGCATCCTTGATTATTCTGGCAACATTGGTACCCAGGATGTATTTTTTTGCCTTGCCTGTCTTCGGGTCGAATTTGTTGACGCCCCCGCCGAAGCGGGTACCCACCCAGAGCTTACCACCTTCAGCTTCCAGGAGAGAGACCACGCCATTGTGGCTGATACTGTGTATATCATCCGGATCACTCCGGTGATGGGTAAAGGTACCGCGTTCCCGATCCATCTGGTCGAGCCCGAACCCGGTTGCGATCCAGAAATTGCCTGCCTTGTCCTCCAGCATGGAGTAGATGGGGCCTCCGCTTAAACTTGTCTCTTTTTTCTCGTCGTGCAGGTAGCGTGTAAAGGTACCGGTCTGGGCATTGTACCGGTTCAGATCCCCGCTGGCTCCTCCCAACCAGAAATCACCCCGACGGTCTTTGTAGATGGCATAAATGGTATCCGAGCTGATGCTGTTCGGATCTTTCGCGTTGTAGACGAAGTGCCTGGTCTCGCCACTTTTGATATCTTTATGCAGCAGGCCTTTGGAGGTCCCGACCAACAGAAAGCCAGCCTCGTCTTCATAAAAGCTGTATACCTCAGACGAAGTAGGGACGTAATTTACCCGATGGCGATGGGGATCTACCCGGAACAGGCTGCCGTTGGCCGTGCCGAACCAAAGAATGCCTTCCCTGGTGGCAAGCGCTGCCCAGATGTTGTTATCGTCCAGGCCTGTGATGCCGGCCTGGCTTTTCTGGTAAGAGGTGACTTTGCCTGTTTTAGGGTTGTATTGGTTCAGACCGCTGTCATAGGTACCGATCCAGACCGATCCTGCCGCATCTTCCAGAATGATATTGACTCCATCGTTCTGCTTTTCCTGGTCTACATAGGGGCGGCTGAGCTTTTCGGGTTGCTGCGCATCATAAGGTAGTCGTTCAAAGGTACCCGCCTTACGGTCCATCCGGTGCAAACCATCGCCGTGGGTCCCGACCCAGAAGTTGCCCCGGCTGTCTTCGTAGAGCGCCCGTACCCAGTTAGAGCTGAGCGTTTTTGTATTGGCAGAATCATGCATGAACCGCTCAAACGTACCGGTTTTGGGATTCAGGCGGTTGAGCCCGCCATCCTCCGGTTTGGATTCCCAGGGGCTGCCGGTTCCTACCCAGATGGTGCCTTGCCGGTCCTCGTAGATTGCCCGTACCTTGTTGCTGCTGATGCTGGCCGGGTTGGCCGGATCATGCTGGTAACGGGTAAACGTGCCGGTTTCCGGGTGAAACAGATTAAGGCCTTTGTGTGTGCCGACCCATAGGTTGCCTTTCCGGTCCTGCAGCAGTGCCGTCACTAGATCTTCGCTCAGGCTTTTGGAGTCGTGGGGGTTGTGGCGATAATGGGTGAATGTACCCGTTCCGGGATCAAATTTATCCAGGCCCGATGCCCAAAACCCGATCCAGATCGATCCGTCCCGGTCAGCTGCAATGCTTTCCAGGCGGTTATCGGCCAGAGAGTTCGCTTCATAGAGTTTGTGGGAGTAGGGGGTTAAGGTATACCCGTCGAAGCGGTACAGGCCGGAATGCGTGGCAAGCCAGAGAAAACCCTGTTTATCCTGCGCAATCCCGGCTATCAGACCCAAGCCGTTGTCTAAGCCACCGTCCTTGTCCGGACGAACTTTGGTAAAGATCAGATCCTGCCCCTGCAGGGAGCAGCAGGCTATGGCACACAGGAGCAGAACACACAAGAGGTGACGGATCATAAGGTATAGCATGGTCAATTATTCACAAGAATCTCTCTGGTATCGCATCACCTGCTAGCCGTGAAAAAACCAGGCAAAGGCCATGCAAACAGCACTTTTTCCTGATAACCAACCTATTAGCCCGACTACAGGCTGGTGTAAGTTCCGGGTAGAAGATCAACTGAACTACTAAGGTACTATTAAGAGTGTATTGGCAAGGGTGAGCAGCGACTTCTGAGCTGAAGAAGCAGAACGTGGAGGCAACAGGTTTTAGCTATTCGATACCTATTTACGAGTTCCGGGCACAAGAGTATACATTATTTCTAAAACTTATACCATTATACACCGGCATAATTCTATTAAACTTTCTCCATATTTATTAACTCTTCGTCATCTGAAGCGTTATATATACATAATAAAAGGCTATGGCTTAAATAGTTAAGAGAACAATTCTGAACAAACTATGCATCCTTTGCCTTTCCTAATGCAGAATCAGCCAAAACAGCAGCGTTTATACCTGGACGTTTGGACTTCCCGTAGCAGGCGCATGATTAAACCTGCCGGATAAGTAAGACAAACAGCAGTTTTCTAATAGATTTTTCGAATTCAAACTATACTTGATGATGCAGGTTGCATGCCATGTTATCACTGTTGCGATGAAAAATACAGCCTCCCTGCTCGTTTTCGGTTTTATGGTAGCTGCTGCCCCGCTCCTGGCCCAGAACCGGGCAATTGACAGCCTGACGACGCTCCTGCAACAGCATCAGCAAACGGACACGACACGCGCCCGGCTACTCAATGATCTGGCCTATGAGCTCAGAGGGACTGCCCCCGAAAAAAGCTACCAGCTGGCAGAAGAGGCTTTGCAACTGGCGCGCAAACTCAAATTCAGGAAAGTAGAAGCTACGGCGTTGCGCCGGATCGGCAGCTACCAGTACCAGCAGGCCGACTACCCGGCCGCCCTCTCCTTCTTCGGGCTGGCCCAGCAGGTCGCCACCCGGATCGGCGATTCTGCTACCGTTGCCTGGGCCCTGAACGGAAAGGGGACCGTCTACCACAGCCAGTCGGACTATCCCCGGGCGCTGCAGCATTACCTGCGGGCCGTGCAGGTATTCGAGAAAATGGGCAAAGACAAAGAAGCAGCTTCCATCATGGGCAACGTGGGCGTGCTTTATAAAGAAATGGGCGAACTGGCATCGGCCCTCTCCTATTTTCAGCGCGGCCTGAAACTGCAGGAACAGCTGGGCGATAAAAATGAGATTGCCCGCTTTCTCAACAACATAGGCGGTGTGTACAGCGACCAGAAAAAGTACCCGCAGGCGGAAGCGGCCTACAGGCGAAGCCTGGCTATTGCAAGGGAAGAAGCGAATACGCAGCTGGAAGCCCTTGTGCTGCGCAACCTTGTGGAAGTAAAAGGGCATCAGAAGCAGTATGAGCAGGCGCGGACCTATGGCACCCGTTCTATCCGCCTGTACCAGGCTTTGGGTGAAAAAGAAGGCGTGGCAGATGCCTCTTACCAGCTAGCCTCAGTATACCTGGATGCCCGTCAACCGGACAGTGCGCTCTACTATGCGAACCGCGCTTTGTCGCTTGCGCACGAGATCGGCTTTAAGCGAAACATACACCATACCTACCAGGTACTGGCCCGGGCCTATGCAGCCAAAAACGATTACCCGCAAGCCTACGAGGCCCAGCAAAGGTATACCGCTTACAAGGACAGCCTGACGGGCGAGGACACCAAAGGCATGTTGGCCGCTTTGAAATTTCAGTACGAGCTCGATAAAAAGCAAGCTGAAATTGCGCTGCTAACCCGGGACAGACAGCTGCAGGCAGAGCGGGCTGCCAGTCAGCGACAGCAGAAATACGCCGTGCTGGCAGTGCTGGGCCTGGTCGCCCTGATCGCAGGTATACTGGTTCTCCATAACCGGAGACAGCAACAGACCAATGACCTGCTCCGAAAGCAAAAAGCGGAAATAGATGAGCAGGCGCAGCGCCTGCAAGAACTGATAGAGGAGCTCAACACTTCGAATGAGGAATTGCAGCACCAGAAACAAACGATCACCGTGCAGCGGGACCACCTGGAGGAAACCCTGCAGGATCTGAAAATAACGCAGGAACAGCTAGTACAACGTGAAAAGATGGCTTCGCTCGGGGAAGTAACGGCCGGTATTGCCCACGAAATCCAGAACCCGCTCAACTTTGTTAACAACTTTTCGGAGTTATCCATCGAGCTGGTACAGGAAATAAAGGAGGAGGTACAGCAGCAAGCCGACAACGACAAGACAACGCCTTTGAACAGCATGCTGACCGACCTGGAACAAAATCTGAACAGGATAACACAGCACGGCAAACGGGCGGACTCTATTGTGAAAGACATGCTGCAGCACTCGGGCAATTCCAGCGGCGAGAAAAGAGGCATTGATCTCAATGCGCTGGCCGACGAATTTCTGCGCCTCTCCTATCATGGCCTGCGGGCCAAAGACAAAGATTTCAATGCCAAACTGGTCATGGACTTTGACCCCGCGCTCGGCAAAGTAGAAGTGGTGCCACAGGAGATCGGACGGGTTTTGCTCAATCTCTTCAACAATGCCTTTTATGCCACCCATCAGTCAAAAGCGCAGTCCAATGGGCAATACCAGCCGGAGGTGAAGGTTAGCACCCGGAAGCTTTGCAAGAAGGTGGAAATCTGCGTCCGGGATAACGGGACAGGTATACCCGCCTCGGTGGCAAACAAAATATTTCAGCCTTTCTTTACCACCAAACCTACCGGAAAGGGTACCGGCCTGGGTCTCTCCCTGAGCTATGATATCATCACCAAAGGGCATGGCGGAGAGCTGAAGATGGAAACAAAAGAGGGAGAGTATACCGAGTTTACGATCTGCTTACCGGTCAACAATTAAAAGCTTAGTTTTTGAGGAACATGATGGAGACGGAGATACTGAAAAGAACGCATGTGTATGTGGCACATCAGTTACCAACCAATGGCTCGGATCAGACAAATAACCCTACGCTGCAGCATACGCAGGCGCTCGTTGCCACGGCTGAGGAAATCGGGCGAGCCTCCGGCTTGCCTGAGCACGAGTTGCAACTGCTGTTGCTCGCCGCCTGGCTGCATGACCTGAGCAACACAACGGCTGCTCCCCTCCTGGCTGATAGCCGATTCCACCCGGTTGAATTTCTGGAAAGCAGTGGCTTGTCGGCCGCCGAAATAAAGCAGGTACAACAAGGTATAGCTGCCACCCGGTATCCGCAGCATCCGCAAAACAAGTTAGAAGAAGTGCTCTGCGATGCCGTGGCCAGTTTCCTGGCATCAGAAGACTACCTGGTACAGCAGGAACGGAAAGCCCGGCTTACACCGGGTGATAAACAGGAAGAGCTGGGTTGGATCAAGGCGCAAAGAAACTTGCTGAAAAAACACACCTACTTTACACCCTATGCCCGGCAAACGTATGCCGCCGGCATAGAGCATAATGTACGATTGCTGAAACAAAAGCAGCAGGAGTTCATCCAAAGCACGACCGAACTGCAAGCCCCGGCGAAAGGAAAACAAAAGAGTAGGAAAAACCGGCAGCAAGCCAAAGAGCAGAAAGCACTCAAAGGAGTTGAAACGATGTTCAGGACTACGATGGCCAGTCATCTGCAGTTGAGCGCAATCGCCGACAGCAAAGCCAATATCATGATCTCCATCAACGCCATCATTGCCTCCATCATGCTGTCCTCTTTTATCAAGAGTTTTTCAAACGTACCCCACCTGATCATTCCGGCTTTCCTGCTCACCACTGTCTGCATCCTGACGACCATCATCGCTGTCTTAGCCACCCGTCCCAATATCAAGTCCAGGGCGCTTGGAGCAGGCAAGATCGATCTACTTTTTTTCGGAGACTATACCCAACTGAGTGCCGACGTGTACCGTTCCGGCATGCGCGAACTCATGCAGGACCCCGACCGTTTGTACAACACGATGATCGACAACATATACCTGCAGGGGAAAGTGCTGGAAAAGAAGTACCGCCTGCTGAAGTTATCGTATACCGTCTTCTGGCTTGGCCTGTGTATCGTACTGGTCAGCTATGCCGTGGCCTGGTTCTATTTCAGGTAAAATGCTATACCCATACCCATACCTATACCTATACCTGAGCCATCAGGTATGCCCCGTGTCTTTGCCATCAAACGCCAATGTTTTGAGCTTCCCCTTGAGCAGGTTGAAATCCAGTGGCTTGGTCAGGAAATCGTCGGCCCCGAACAGCATGGCCTGCTGGTGATTCTCCTTGTCACTATAGGCGGTGATCATGATGATCATCGGCGGGGCCACTTCATATTTCTTGCGAAGCAGGCGTAGCAGTTCCAGGCCGCTCATACCGGGCATGTTGATGTCCGAGAGTATGAGCACGACCTCAAAGGGGTGCTTCTCTACATAATCGTAGGCTTCTTCGCCCGAAAAAGCAAAAGCCAGGTCTACGGATCCGGCCCGGATCTCTTTGCGGAAACGCTGTTCAAAAAGTGGCTGAACATCTGCTTCGTCGTCAACTATCAGTATCTTCATAAACTATTCAAGTTGCATGGTTGATTTCATTCGTTTACTGCACCGGCCGGGTTTGTCCGAAGCGGTCCGGCCGGTCTGTTCCGGTAACCGGCTATACCTTACAAAAGGCTTGGTTCTTCTGCCGATGCAGGATACTGCAGACCGGCGCTTTTGCTATCCATGATGCGAAGGCGCCGGCAGAGCGTTTTCAGAATCCCCTTCAGCACTTCCGGATTGTTCAGCATGATCTCATAAAAAGGCTCCTGCTCCAGTTTCAGAAGTATCGCCTCTTCCAGGGTGGTGGCACTGGCCGATCTTCTTTCAGCATCCAGTACCGAGAGCTCCCCTACTATATCGTTTTCTTCGAGCAGGGCCAGGGTCAGGTCCCCGTCGTGTATGCGGATCTTTCCTTTAAAGATGAAGTACATGCATTTCCCGATCTCCCCTTTCGGGAAGATACAGGCACCGGGAGCCAGGTAAATTTCCTCCAGCACGCCGGCTAATCCGACCAGTTCCTGTTCGGGTATACTTCGGAACGTCTCCGAACACCGCAACATCAGCACTTTTTCTATCAGCAGCATAGTATCATACCTGGCTTAACATCGATGCAACATACCTCCTGGTTTCCAGGAACAGGGCATCTTCCTGTTCCGGTTTTTCATCCAGAACGGAAAGAAGGAAATCTCTGTCCTGAAGCCGGGGAATCAGGTAGCAGGCAACAGACCGCGTCCAGGAAGTACAGCCGGCCCTGTTCCCGTTCAGAATCTCCCCGATGATGGCGGCCGTTTGGCCCGTCCTGGTCTGAGCCCGATGCAATTGCTTGCTTTTCACATCCAGCACAAACTCCAGGAGCGTATCCAGGCCGGTGAAGTATTTCTTGGGTACCAGCAATTCGAGCATCTCCACTGCATTCGAAAGCTTCTGCGTGTATCCCAGCTTATAGAGTTCTATGATTCTGTCTATACGCTGTTGGTGATAGACAAGGGAAAGCCCTTTTAAGATACTTTGTATATCCTGTTGTATTTCTGAGTAAAGCGCCTCCTGCAGAAGTGTAGCTTCCTGATCGGCCATCAGTTGCAGGTAGTACTTCCTTTTCAGCAGGCCCTGCTCCAGCCGGATATCGAGCCACTGCTCCAGCACCTGGCTGGTTACCAGACTGGGCGACGCCTTTTTTTCCCAGAGCGCTTCCACGACCAGGTTGGCTTTAGCCGGAAAACGCTCCAGCGCCGCATCCAGGAAAGCGGTGGAATGCGGTCCTTTTATCCGGCCTGCAGTTTTGATCAGCAGCTCCGCCAGCGGCTCCGACAGCTCCTCTTTGCATACATAGGCAGAGGTATACACCGGATCTCCGAAGGAAAGCAGTGCCTTCTGCAAAGCACCGTACGCATGATACCGTTCGGCCACTTCTGCGGCTGCATCAAACAACTGGTCGTACCGGACCTGGCCGGCCACCTCAATGGCCCGGCGGTATACTTCCGGTTCGGTATCCTGCAACAGATCGTCCACCAGGTGTTCGTATTTTTTAGCCGCTAACTCAGAAATGACAGCCAGGGCCATCAGCTTTTCTTCTGCCTCGCCCGCTGCCATTTTGGTCAGCTCCTGATCCGCTACCGGGTGTACCTCCCCCGGCCGGCTCAGGAGACCAAGCAGGGCGGCTTTCTTACAGGCTGGGTCCAGTTGCTGCAGCGTACTTCGCTGTAAAAGTTCATCTCTATCTTCCAGGAAAAACTGCGCCTTGGTGAGCAGGGGCTTTAACCGGGCTTCGGGCATACCGCTGAGTTGCGCTTTGATCAGGGGCAGAGCGCCGGTCACCCTGTTTTCAATGATCCTGGCGAGTACGTAGGCCTTCACTTCGAATGCGCTGTTTGGCAGTTGCCGGAGGAGCAGGTCGTGTATACCCGGGTAGCCCGATTGCTCCAGCAGATCCAGTGAATGGATCACCTCCTGCGGTTTCGCGCTGGCTGTCTTTTGCACCAGAAGCTCGCGGACAGACTGGCTGTTCAGGAAGAGTTCGGTACCGGTAAAAAGCCCTTTTCGCAAAGCCCCGACCAATGTGTGCAGGTATGCCTTACGGATCAGGAAAACGCTGCCGGCCCAGACGATCAGCAGGAAGGCCAGGAGTTCGGACACGAAATTAACCGATAGCTCCCCGTAGCGGCGGAGGTAAAAGGCCAGCAAAGCCCCTGCAACGAACAGGGCAAAAGGCATGGTATTGCCTTTGGCGATCACATGGCCCTTCAGCCTGCTGTGCGGGTCCAGCGGCTGAAAAAGCACCAGCACAACGGGTTCCTGCAAGGTGGAGCGCAGCACCTCTGCCAGCAGCACCATCACGCCAAAAATATACAGGTACGTGGACATGCCTTCGCTTTCGAGCAGGATCACCAGGTTCACCAGAAACAGCAGTACAGGTGCAATGAGCAGAGAATTGGTCAGTCCCAGCCGTGCAATGACCCGACTGCTGAAAAGGAGCTTGAACAGGATAGCCAGTAAGCGGCCGAAGGCAAAGAAGACAGCGATAAAGGATGCCAGTTCCCGGCTGCTGGTCCTTCCTACTTTGATCTCGGAAAGAAAGGTATAGTCGATCAGCAACAGGATGGTGTAAGTGATGAGGAACCAGATGGCAATGCTCAGGATGAGATTGTTATGAAAAAATTGCCCGATAACCGATTTCCCGGCATGATGCGGAGCGGATGCATCCGGCTGCGGAGCGGCGTCTTCCATACCTGGGCTGCCGTCAGCGCTATACCTATACCTGCTGAGCAAAGCGAAGGCTGCTATAAAACTGCCCACCGACACCCACAGCAAATTCGTTACCCCGATAAAGGGCACCAGCACCGAAACAGAAACATAGCCCAGCAGCTTGGCGGGCAGATCGCCTGCTCCCACGATCGAAAACAGCCGCTTGCTCTCCCGCACATTGAACAGCATGGAAACCATTCCCCAGAAAGCCTGGCCGATCAGCAAATAGATGACCAGGTTCCAGATAACCAGCCCGATCGTCAGCCACGCCAGGGAAAAAAATTCTAAAGCCAGCCAGCAAACCAGCACGGAAGCAGCCGAAAAAAGAGCTGCCAGTTGCAGGAGCCTGCCCGGCGCAAACCGGGGCTCTACCCGCGCATAGCCAAAGTTGAAGAGCAACAGACAGGCTCCGGCAGCTAAATAAACGGTCGGCAATACGGTTACTTCGAATGTTGAGAGGAAATGCGTCAGACCGCACGTTGAAAAAAAGGCAATACCCGCACCCAGCAGAAACTGGATCAGGAAAAGAAATCGGACCAGTTTCACCTCCCCCTGCTTGATGTTGAGCAGCTTCGATGTGTTTCTGAACATATAGTGGCTGTTATGGCAATCGGTATGGCTGGCTTGTGTATCCTGCAGACCTAGCGCTCAGTGATCATATATTTTAAAATTCTAATAATATATGTACTTATTTTACGAGAGATAGCTACAAAAGTAAGGTGCAAACGTAAAACCTGCTGCATAGCAGGCCCTGTTACAGAACAGCCTGCCGTTGAGCAGGCGATGCGGGCGGAAGCAAGGCTGTATACTGAACCAGCTGCTGTAACCGTTTTGTAAGTACTGCTTTGCCTGCACCACGCCAGGTGGCAACGTATCCGAGAAAAACCAGCCGGAACATGACCTTTGGGAAGGTCAGCACGCGTAAAGGAAAAGGAAGAAACAGGTGAAGCATGCCAGGAAGCAGATTATGAAAGGAAGAGCGGCAGAAAAGGCTGTTTATAACATACTTAATTACAGACTCCAGGCAGGCCAGTCACTTGGCCTGTACCGGAGCATCTGCCAGTACCTCGTCCGGAAGGACAAAGTGAGCTATACCAAACTGCTCCGGCTGAAGTATGCCCTGCTTCAGGATGATGTGGATTCCAGCGTGAGGGATTACCTGGTGATGGCCAGCCTGCTAAAGCTCATGCAGCTGAAACACCCCCTCATTCTGTCAGCACTTGTTTCTACCACCCTACACCCTTCCTGAGCAGGAGAAAAAGTTCGTAGCTTGTTCCCAAGTCATCTGTTTCAACCTGAGCAGATACCAGCATACCACAGCAAAGGGCGTCTCTTCTTGTACGCTAGCTCTATAAAATTAACCCTTGCCCGTCTTCAGCGTTAAATCAAAGATACAGCAAAACCTTTGATTATGAACACGTTGCAGCCATACACCCCTGCACACCCGCCACCTGATCAAGATTTTATATCTAAGAAAATACACCGCCACATTGAGTGCTGGCTACCTGCAGGTTGTGATCAAGCTGCCGGATGGCATGCCAGAAAGTTGAAAGGAAAACGAAAGAGGAACAAGCCTCTGGTTTAGGTTAAGTAGTGGATGGTAACTCTTTATGAAAACTTTCATCTGCCTTCTCCTGGTGATCTGTTGCGTACCCTACCTGTGCATTGCCCAAGGCATAGAACCGGCAGGCATTACGCTGAAAAGTATACCCGGGGATGGTGTTCTGTTGGATGAAGGCTGGAAGTTTCAGGTAGGCGATAACCCCGCATGGGCCCGTCCGGATCACCATGATCAGCACTGGCAACCCATCGATCCGACTCTGGATATTCAGGAATCATTGCGTCAGATCCCCCGGTCCGGTATAGCCTGGTTTCGCCTGCATCTGGCAGTAGATCCCTACCTACGGCAACAACAACTGGCGATGCTGATTCAGCAATCAGGGGCGTCGGAGATCTACCTGAACGGCCGTCTGATACACCGCTTCGGAAGTATAAGCGCTGCCCCCGGGCTGGTTCGGGCTTATGATCCTATGCTGAAACCTATTCTGCTTCCTTTATCAAACGAGGCGCATCAGGTACTGGCTATCCGGTTTGCGCTCCAGCCCGGGGTACTCTACACAACCATGTTCGAATCCTCAAATCCTGCCTTTTGGATCAGGATAATGGACCTGAATACAGCTATAGAGGAGTATGGCCAGGACTTTTCCGTTGCGTTGATGTTCTGGACATTCATTGTCGGTGCCTGTGCGTTGCTGATTATCCTGCACCTGGCTTTCTATGTGTTTTACCCCCAACAGAAAGCGAACCTGTATTTTGCCCTTTTTGCGCTGTTGTTTATGGTCCAGAACAGTATCAGAATCTGGCACTTACTGGAGGGACACCAGGTAGCGCACCGGTTTCTGATTTTCAATGTATGCTTTGCCCTGATACTGGTGGCCGACCTGTTCCTGCTTCTGGCCATCCACCAGCTGTCGGGCCAGAAACGGGACAAATTTTATTACATCCTTATTGCGCTGGTGATCAGCAGCATTTTCCTGGTTATACCGCAATATGGCTGGGGCTGGATAGCAGGTGGAGCAATGCTGGAAGTAGTGATCAAACTAAACATGCTGCGTATTGCGCTACTGGCTGTAAGAAGAGGTAAACGGGGCGCCCGCATCATTGCCTGGGGAGCCATCTCCTGCCTTTCGTTCTTTGTAATTTTCCTTTCCCAGGGGGTGCTCACAAGAGATTTTCTTTTGGGGCTGACTCCCTTCCGTTCCGTGCTCTATATCCTGTCGACTATGAGCATCCCCATTGCCACCTCCATCTACCTCGGGCTTGATTTTGCTTTTATCAACAGCACCCTGAAAAAGAAGCTGGAGGAAGTGGAAGAACTTTCTCAAAAAACCCTGCTACAGGAAAAAGAAAAACAGGAGATACTTTCATCGCAAAAAGACACGCTCGAAAAGCAGGTGGAGGAAAGGACCGCTGAACTAAAAGAATCGCTGCAAGAGCTGAATGCCACCCAGGCGCAGCTCATACAGAAAGAAAAAATGGCTTCGCTGGGTGAGCTGACGGCCGGCATCGCGCACGAAATCCAGAACCCGCTTAACTTTGTCAATAACTTCTCAGAAGTATCGGAAGAGCTATGCAGTGAGTTGCAACAGGAACTGCAATCCGGCCATACCGCCGGGGCGCTCCCCCTCGCACTTGATCTACAGCAGAACCTCTTCCGGATCCATCATCACGGCCAGCGGGCCGACTTTATTGTGAAAGGTATGCTGCAACATGCCCGTACCGCTACCGGCGAAAAACAACTCACCGATATCAATGCCCTGGCCGAAGAAATCATGTGCCTCTCCTACCAGGGCCTCCGGGCAAAGGACCAGGAATTCAAGGCTGAACTGGTGACAGACCTGGATGCGCGCCTGAAAAAAATGGAGGTTGTTCCCCAGGAGTTAGGCAGGGTTTTCCTTAACCTGTTCAACAACGCCTTTTATGCGGTGCATCAGAAGAAGCTCCGTTCAAAAGACCACTACCAGCCCGAAGTACGGCTCAGCACCCGGCAGGAAAACGGGAAAGTAGAAATCAGAGTATGGGACAACGGAGTAGGTATACCGGAAGGTATCCGAAACAAGATCTTCCAGCCCTTCTTCACCACGAAGCCGGCCGGGCAGGGTACCGGGCTGGGATTATCCCTGAGCTATGATAGTATCACCAAAGGGCACGGCGGCGAACTGAAAGCCGAATCCCGGGAAAATGAGTATACCGCCCTGATCATCACCTTGCCGGTTAAGCAGCAGTAAGCCGGTGATTATCAGCAGCTAGACAGCTTACTCCAGCACCTCATACGTCATCACAGGGTTTACCTTGTTCTTGAGGGTGAGCTCCCCTATCGGCTTACACAGGAAGGACTCTTTTATCTGCTGGTACGACTTTTCGGTGATCACGATCTGCCCGGGCTGGGCCATGGACTGCAGCCGTTGCGCCACGTTCACGACATCCCCGATGATGGTATAATCCAGCCTGCGCAGCGATGCAGAGCCAATGTTACCCGAAACCACCTCCCCGGCATTAATGCCGATGGACACCTTGGGCTTGTACACGATATCGCCCGGCAGCTTTTCTTCAAAGGATTCCATTTTTTTGCGGATGGCCAGGGCAGTTTCCACGCACTTGTCGAGGTGGTACTTGCCCTGAAAAACGGCCATGACCGCATCGCCCAGGAACTTGTCTACATGGCCGCCCTGCTCGATGATCTCGTTCACCATCAGGTCAAAGATCCGGTTGAGCAAATGCACCAACTCGTTGGCCGACACCTGCTCCGATATGCTGGTAAAACCGCATATATCGATGAACATGACCGCCGCTTCAACCGACTCGTTCTTGAGCAGGCTGTTTTCGAACTCGGTGTGCGTCATAAAGCTCAGCACCGACTCGTCCACATACATTTTCAGGATGTTGTTCTCTTTAATGGCCTGCAGCGTGGTGCGCATCTGGTTGACGTGCTGCAGCGTTTTGTTCACGGTCACCTCCAGGTCTTCAAAGTCTACCGGCTTGCAGATAAAGTCATAGGCGCCCCGGTTCATGGCCATGCGGATGTTTTCCATATCGCCGTAAGCCGATACGATCACGGCCTTGATGATCGGGTTGGCCTCCGGAAGCTTGGTGAGCAGGGTAAGCCCGTCCATACCCGGCATGTTGATATCGGTCAGTACGATGTCGAGGTCCGGGTTTTCCTGTACTTTCTGCAAGGCCTCTACGCCATCCTGGGCAAAAACAAACTCATAGGAGTTATCCCGTATCTTGCGCCTGAACTTCTGCTTGATCAGGAGCTCCATATCGGCCTCATCGTCTACCACCAGTATCTTTGCCATCAAACTCAGTGTTTTAAGTACTTATACCAACAAGTCGATATCCAGGGCTACTCAACAGGAAATCAACTGAATAAGAGGGAGGAGTCACCGCATTCTACTCCCGCAGCACCCGCAGCAGAGCCATTAGTTTCTGCCGCATCAGGCTGATCGTCAGGTATAGCAAGTATACTAATTTCTAGCATTCTTTTTACACGCTATTGATCATTAACAAGAGAAACGCTTGTA
The DNA here is from genome assembly GCF_054824225.1 of Pontibacter sp. HJ8. Taxonomy (NCBI): domain Bacteria; kingdom Pseudomonadati; phylum Bacteroidota; class Cytophagia; order Cytophagales; family Hymenobacteraceae; genus Pontibacter; species Pontibacter sp. HJ8. Next base: position 480 of record NZ_JSYF01000036.1, on the reverse strand, counting down.
AGGTTACTTTGCAGAGCCAGAAGATTTTACGAAGTAAAGCGCAATCCGCAGAAGCAGCGCCGCTTTTGCCGCCATCTTTACAATTACTGAAGGCAAAAGTGCGGGCCTCAGCCCCTGCTCCGCTTCACTTTCGGGAACAGCTGGCTGATCTGGATCACCAGCTGATTCAGATTTCTCCATCCGAATCTACCCTGTTACGGGTTTCCTAACCCGCCTATACCTATACCTATACCTATACCTATACCTATAGACGTACCTATAGACGGCAAGTGCAGCCTATTAAAGTTCTGTCATTCTGTTAAGGAACCTGTGAGAAATAGAGGGCCCCTCCCCCCGGAGGTTAAGCTTCTGCTACCCGCGGGGAAGGGGCCCTCTTTACCAGGATTCTTTCAGGATGACAAAAAAGGAGACGCTATACCTGCACATGGGGATAAGGATATCCCCTACAGATTGGCTTCGGGATTGGGAAATCCCGAAGAG
>NZ_JSYF01000358.1:0-3175 GCF_054824225.1 Pontibacter sp. HJ8 | reverse complement strand
TCCGGCTTGAAACGGCCCCGATGCATCTGCAGGGTACGGACATAAGTGACCTGCTGCCCTGCTACCTGCATGCTTATTTTGTAGCTTCCGAAATCAGATTTGTATTCGAGATCGTTGGGTTTGAACTCCAGGGTATAGCCGGCCGGCACCTGGTACACGACCGTGTCTACGTTGGTATAGGCCGTATTTCGTACGACATCCCAGCGGCGCTTCTCCGACTTGTGGGGAACGGTGGTCCAGCGGTTCATCAGGTTGGGGGTCAGGAACATGCGCTTGCCGCTCAGGGTCACGCACTGCCGCAGGCTCAGATGCAGCTTCTCAGTAACTTCGGGCATTCGTCCTTTTTTCAGATCGAAGGCAAAGCTTTTGACATCGAAGGAGGGAATCTGAATGTTTTTATACAGCCATTTCCGTTGCTCTTCAGCCGAAAGCCCATGCAGTATATCCCGGTGATCTTCATGGGCTACACCGGTATAGCGGGTAAAGACCTGCGCCGTTGCATTTCCATTGTCCTCGAGCTTAACGGTAACTTTGCGGTTCTGGAGATTGTCCTGCGCAGTATAGGCGGGCGTCTTTACGAGTTTGCCGCCTTCCGGCGTAATGAGCAGGGCGCGGCGGTCTCCGGTAAAGCTACCCGAAAAGCCTGCCGACTCATGCTGACTGGTACACTCGAGCCAAAGTGTGTCCTGCTTCATGGGCACACACAGCACCACATGGTTGAACTGGCTGCTCGGGAAATCGACCATGATCTCCGGCTCATTTTCACCTCCTTTGATGAGGGCATAGTAGGACGTAATACCCACTTCCTTCAGCATGGACTGGGTGTAGTTGGTCAGCGCTTTGCAATCTCCATAGCCTTTGGCAGCTACAAAGCTTGCCTCGAAGGGTTGCCATCCGCCGAGTCCGAGCTGTATGGACATGTAGCGGGTGTTGGCCTGCAGGTAATTGTATACCTTTTCGATCTTCTCAAGCGGGTCTGTCGTGCCTGCCACTATGGTCTTCAACCTTTGCTTGGTTGCCTCCGGCAGCACATCGCGCCCTTCGTTCAGCTTACCGATCCATTTGCCATAAGACTCCCAGCTTTCCATGTTGCCTTTGTAGCCCTGCACCTCAAACTCGGTGGGAGCCGTGCGCACCATCGGCAGCACCTCTGCCATAAAAGGCCCATAGGGTTCTACTTCTACCGGTGTCAGGTTATGCAGCTCCCAGCTATACACATCCTGGGTGGCAGTGGTCTCCTGCTTTACTTTCTGCTGCAGGTTCGATTCGCGGTAGCGCAATTTCATCCCCTTGGGCATCAGCACCTGGAATGTCGCTTTCTCTACGGACACCTTTTCGCTTGCCAGCGGCACCCATACCGGGTAGAAAAGCATGTTGTTGCTCGTTGTCTGGTACTCATACTCCACTTTGTAAGGGTATACCGAATGCGTCAGCTCCGCATACTTCACCCGGCTGTCGAGCACTTCATATTCGGCTGCTCCGGCGCTCACATCCTTGATGTCGCTGTTTTTAAGACTCTTGATCTTCTTGCCGAAGCGGTCGTAGCTGGTGCCCTTCACATAATCTACCTTGTTCAGTTTGTCATGCGGCACCAACAGCCGCGCGTGTTCTTTCCCGTTTTCGTTCAGGATGAGGATAACCGTTTTGACACGGGTTGTCCCGGTCCCGGGCGTATTTACGGTAAACACGGTTTCCTCCAGCTCAATAATGGCATTCGCTCCCTTGGTGAGGTCCGGTTTTGCCTGTTGCGCCTTGCCGGGATTGGCCAGCAGCCCCAATGTCAGGAGCAGTAGGCAGTAAAAACTCTGTTTCATGTTCGTAACAGGTATAATGATGTAATTGCCTTGGAAAGGCAGCATGACGTTTCTATTTTTATTTTCGCTTCAGCACGATCTTTTCGGCGTGCTTGGCTACGATCTGGGCATAGAGCTCCTTCAGGGCAGGGTACTCCTGCGCGTAGTAGATGGGCTTTAAGATATCGATCTTGCTCATTACCTCGATCACGTTGTCCTGCCTGTCTACCATGTAGGTAAAGCTGCCGCCATTATCCGGGAGACTGACCTTCACGTTCTTAGGTGACTCTTCCAGTTCATAATTATCGGGTATGATGAAGCGACACATGAACGTTTGATTGATCGGAACGGCGAAGTCAACGGGATAGTCCCGTTCCTCGAGCTTGAACGGGTTTTCTTTTTCTCCCTGGCCCATCATCGGGTTGATGTAAATCACGTCAGCCACCTGGCCGCCACCGGCCGCTTTTAGATGGTACTTTAACTCAACCGGCTTGCCCAGGTCACTGACGTAGCTGAAGGTTGGCTTGCTGATTTTGTAGTCGCCGATCTCCCGGTTCAGCTTTTCGGTATACTTTTCTTCCCCTTCTTCCTGGATTTCTTTCCGCAGATTCAACCCACGATATCCTCCACTGAGCTCAATCACTTCTCCTTTGATTTCCCCGTGTTCATTTACGACCAGGTTGCCGTTGTAAAATTTCTGGTTGAGACCCGAGGGCTTCAGGGCCACCCAACGGGCAGCCTTTGGTTTGATGAGGTGCCCTTCGCCGTTGAGGCTCCGCACGGGCAGCATACCGGCAGGCAGCAGCGGGTCGGTCGCGTCCAGCAGGTGCTCTTTGCCTCCTATGGTCACGTGGGCAACGACATAATTAAACTTGTTGAGCAAGGGGGTTCCTTTGTGTATCCGGCCGTGCTCCCGGGTGCTGACCAGCACTGGCGCAGCATCGAGGCCGGCTTCCTGCAACATGGCCGTCAGGAGCAGGTTGACTTCGGCTGCGCTACCAGTTTTGCTCTCAAAGGCTTTTCGAAGCGTGCCGGTGGTGTAGATCCCATACTTGCCGTTCCACTTCATCGTGTTCTTCACCAGGTCATAAATAGCCTGCATTTGTTGGGCCGGGTCACTCTGTTTGGCGACAATCGCAGCCACATCTTCTTTGAAGAAGCCTTTGCGGTTAAGCTGGCTGCCGAAGCGCTCCTCTTTCAACAACTCCCCTATGACCTGCTCCCACTCGCCCGTCTTTACTTCCGATGGTTTTCCGGGGATGTGCACCATCAGCAGCTCAAACTCAATTTTGGCCTGGTAATCCTTCAGCGTCGTGATATACTTCTCGGCACGCAGAGCAGGCAAATCCTTCATGACCCAGCGATAGCCGTTGAGATTGGCA
>NZ_JSYF01000357.1:0-7403 GCF_054824225.1 Pontibacter sp. HJ8 | reverse complement strand
AGACGCTACAGTAGCAGCGATTGGGACTCTTCCAACCGCGGCGATCGCGACGCATGGGACCGTGGCAGCGACGAGGTGAAATCCTGGTTCGGGGACGACGATGCAGAACGCAGAAGAAGAATGGACGATATGCGTGACCCCAGCAGCGACAGCTACCGATCTAGCAGGGGCTATAGCGGATCCTCCAACTATGGTGGCGCTGGCTACGGTTCCTCCGGCTACGGATCTACCGGCAGGTATGGCTCCGGTTATGGCACTTCCAGCTACAACACAGGAAGCAGCTATGGCTCCTCCAACTATCCATCCAGCTCCTCCGACTACAGCAGCCGCCGACATAGCAGCGACTGGGACAGAAACCGGGATGAAGACCGCGGCTTCTTTGACCGCGCCGGCGATGAGGTAAGATCCTGGTTCGGAGATGATGAAGCAGAACGCAGAAGAAGAATGGATGAAATGCGTGACAGAGAACACGACAGCGATTATAACAGCCGCTACAGAAGCCATACCTCTTATGGCAATACCTATAGTGGACCTCCGTACTCCTACGGATCTTCTTCACGCAGAGACTATGAATGGTAACCGACAGCTATCAGCTACTTATAAGTAACGGGTAGGTCAATCGAACCAATAGATAAACGGGAAAGCCCGGCCAAAACTGGCCGGGCTTTTTTGTATCAGAAAAATAGCACAATTTATATATATCCTCCATTGTATCCTGCTGTACTTTCCCCTAATTTCACGCACTTTTAGTACAATAAACCAAGCAACATTTTTCTATGAAGAAGACTCTATTACTTACGTGCTGCCTGACTTTACTCGCAGCTACAGGCTACGCCCAGCAGTTAGGTATAAAGGGAGGAGCGACCTATGCTACCTTCAAAGGAGAAGATAGCGACCATAACAAGTATAGAATAGGATACACGGGTGGCCTGTTCCTGCAGCGGCATATCGGAAACATGGTCGGGGTGCAGGTAGAAGCCCTCTATACCTCGAAGGGCGGTCGCAGGGAAGTTACATCGAACGGCAACCTGATCGCCGATGAGTTCAGACTCAACTACATTGATGTACCTGTATTGCTACACCTGTCGGCCAGCGGCGTGTTTGTCGACCTCGGACCTCAGGTGTCGTTTATAGCCGGTGCCAAACACATCCGGGAAGTTACTTCCGATTCCGGTAACAAATCCGTTATTACCAAGTCAGGTTACACAGACAACCCGTATACAGTTGACTTCGGGTATGTGGGCACGGTAGGTTACCGCGCCGGCAACGGTGTAGGCCTGGAAGTGCGCTATACCGGCGGCCTGAAAAAGGTGGACGATGAAGGAAGCTATCAGGGAGTTGACCGCAGAAACTCAGCTTTTAGCCTCATGCTCAGCTACTTGCTTGGCCATAGCAGATAAGCTACTTTTGCTGCTACACAAAAAGGCCTGCTGATGAAGCAGGCCTTTTTGTGTTTCTGAGTCTTATAAAACGGGGTTCGATTTCTTAAAAGCACAGGCTGCTATACCTTATCTGTTAAACTATCTGCTATCCTAAGATTAATGAAAGGATCTTACGCCAGATTTTTGGGCACGAATGATACGTAGTAAACTGTCGGCAGCAGGTTTAAAAACAGTCCTCTGCCTTGGCAGGGGACTGTTTTCTGTGTGTCATCAGGTAAAGGTAGGTAGTAGGTTGTGGTGGATGCGATTTTCATCGGCTTTTCTTCCTGAAACCAGGTATAGGTTTGCGCATAGCGCCTGATAGACTCTTCGCTTTAACCTGTCTGCAGCTCCTTCAGATAGCCTTCTTTCAGATCGTATACCAGGCCATACAGCTTAGGCGGGTCATCGGACTGCATCGCCTTCTGGATGACAGAAGTTTTGGATAGGTTGCGCACCTGCTCGATTACGTTAAGTTCTACCAGCCGGCGCAGGCGCGCCTCTTCATCCGCTATGCCCAGTATCTCTGCCTCGTGCAGACGTAGCACGTCTTTGATGTTGCGCAGCCAGTTATCAATCAGACCGAACTGCTCATTGCCGGCAGCGGCAGCTACCCCGCCACAGCCATAGTGCCCGCATACGATGATCACTTTCACTTTCAAAACTTCCACCGCATACTGCACCACCGAGAGCATATTCATATCGGTGTGCACCACCAGGTTGGCAATGTTCCGATGCACAAACATTTCACCGGGACCGGTACCGGTGATCTCATTGGCAGGTACGCGGCTGTCTGAGCAGCCGATGAACAGGTAGCGGGGTTCTTGCCCCTGGGCCAGCTTCCGGAAGTAATCCTTGTCCTCGCTGAGCTTTTGCTCTACCCACTTCCTGTTATTCTCAAATATGCGTTTCAAAAAGTGCTGCATAGGCTCATCCCATTAATGCATGTCCAGTACCGATACTGCTTTCACGTTCAATACCTCAACCGTGATGTTACGCTCATGTGCCGTTTCTTTGAAAGCTTGTATAGCCTCTAGCACATCATAGTCAATGTACTCCGAGTTTTCTCCGTCGATGATCACATGGCTGTTTTGCGGCAGATGCTCCAGCGTCAGCACAATGCTGGCTTTGTTCAGGAAAGACACATGCTCACTTAGCCTGATACGGATAATGTCCTTATCGCGCTGTTCTTCTTTGTGGTAGAAGTAGGGCGATTTGTAATTGGCTTTCAGGATATAAAAGATGCCTATGGTAAGACCGATCAGGATACCGACCAACAGGTCGGTAAACAGGATAGCCAGTATCGTCACGATAAAAGGGATGAACTGTTCATGCCCCAGTTTCAGCTGCGACTTGTACAGAGCCGGCTTCGTCAGTTTAAACCCTACGATGAGCAACACGGCAGCCAAAGCGGACAGCGGCACCTGGTTGAGGAAGCCAGCCAGGAACAACACCGAAAGCAACAGGAAGATACCGTGTACGAAGGCTGACATTTTTGTCTGGCCACCTGCTGCGATATTGGCCGAACTGCGCACGATCACAGCTGTCATAGGTATACCGCCCAGCAAACCGGCCATGATGTTACCGACGCCCTGTGCTTTCAATTCGCGGTTGTTGGGTGTGCGGCGCTTGTGCGGGTCCAGTTTGTCGACAGCTTCCACGCTCAGCAAGGTCTCCAGGCTGGCGATGATGGCAATTGTAAAAGCGACCACGTAGAGCGACGGATTTGTGAACTGGTCGAAAGCCGGGAACCGCAACTCGTTGCCAATGTCCTGCGCGCTGCTAATCATCGGCAGGTTCACCAGGTGGTTGCCGGCCACAGCCAACTCCGGAAAATAGTGAATGAACAGGTAGTTTATACCTACCGAGCCAATCACCACAATCAGAGCACCCGGTATAAGCTTGAAGAGCTTGATACGCTTTATAAAGGGTGTATCCCACAGAATTAGAACCGTCAGTGAAAGGACACCAATGATCAAAGCTCCCAGGTTGATCGCGCTGAACGCATGGATCAGTTCGGAGAACGTATTGCGGCCATCCGGCTGAAAGAAGTTCATCTCGCCAAAAAAGTCGTCATCGGCCCCCATGAAGTGGGGAATCTGTTTCAGGATCAGGATCAGACCAATGGCTGCCAGCATACCCCGGATCACAGAGGAAGGAAAATAGAGACCAATCACGCCTGCCTTCAAAAAACCCAGCCCGACCTGCAGCACACCCGCCAGCACGACAGCCAGCAGAAATGCTTCATACGACTGTAGTGTCTCGATGCCATTGAGCACGATCACCGTCAGACCGGCTGCCGGGCCACTCACGCTCAGGTTCGATCCGCTCAACCAGGCCACGACAACACCGCCTACAATACCGGTAATGATACCGGAGAGAAGCGGCGCCCCGGAAGCAAGCGATATACCTAAACAGAGAGGCAGGGCAACCAGGAAAACAACAAGGCCAGCCGGAATGTCTTTCCCGAGGTTGGCCATAAAACTTGGATTATAAGCAGTATTCTTCATATACACAACATTGTAAACAAGGTCCTGACTCACGCTCCTGCACCGGTACATACCAGTTAACAGGAACATAAGTCAGTTGTCTCACCTTATGCTTACAAATGTATGCGGGGGGTATTAAGGCAAAATTAAAACCACATTAAAATCAGATTAAAATGCGTTTCGTGCCGAAATCAAGCCGAATGCCTGAGGGAGGTGGATGGTCACCACCGTTCCTTCATTGACCCGGGAGTCAACCGTGATGGTGCCTTTATGCAGTTTGATGATACTTTCTGCCAACGGGAGACCTATGCCATGCCCCGTGATGTTGCGGACGTTATTGGCTCTGAAAAATGGAACAAAAACATGCTTCAGGTCATGGGGTGCTATACCTAATCCCTTGTCCGATACCTGCAGCACCACCTCACGGGTGTTGGCTGACAGACGCACTGAAATGTACTCTCCCTTCGGGGAAAATTTGACCGCATTCTCCAGCACATTCACGATGGCAATCAGGAGAAGCGCTTCATTGCCTTTCACCACCAGGCGGTCTTCATCATCGGGCAGGTTATCAAAGTCGATGTCGTAGTGGGCACCAGGCTGACGCTTAAGGGCCTGATCATGGGCCATCCACAACAGCTCGTCAAACCGCAGGCGCGCCAGCTTGATCTTGGAGGAATCTATGCTGGCCTGCGCGATCTGCAGAAGGCCGTTGGAGAGTTCTGCCAGCAGGCGGGCATCCTCCAGGGTAGAAGAGAGCACCCGCTGGTACTCCTCCGGCTCGCGGGGTTTCATCAGGGCTACCTCCAGCTCCCCGATCATGGTGGTGAGGGGCGTGCGAAGTTCATGGGAGGCATTGGAAACGAAGGTACTCTGCATCTCAAAGGCCAGCTCCAGCCGGGCCAGCATCTTGTTGAAGGTCTGGGCCAGGTCCGATAATTCATCCGTGCCATCGGCGTTGCTCAGGCGCAGGTGCAGGTCTGAAGCACTGATCTTCTCTACTTCCTGCACCACCCGGGTAATGGGCCGAAGCGCTTCTTTCGCAAACGCCCATCCGGCCAGCACAACGACCACCATAGAACCCAGGAAACTCACGATCAGGATAACTTTGAGGTGCTGCAGCTTGCGGAGGCTATATTCGTCCAGGGAAGAGGAAAATATGACAAAGCTGCCTTCATTGTCTTTGTAATACCGCCCCACGACCTGCCGGTCATCCTGCTCATACTTGATAAATTGCTCCCGCATGACCCTGTCCAGTAGTTCCTGGCCTACCTCCAGCCGGCCTTCGCCATCTGTAAAATACAAGGTGCCATCCGCTTTGTAGATATGCACTATCTCATGCGGGAGCACCTGGTAGTAGCTAATCTGGTTGCGTCGGCGGACACGCTCGTTCACCTCATCTGCCTCCAGCACATGCGCTGCAATATCAGAAGTCCTGCGCTCTATCCGCTGATAAAAGTCATCCTGCCGGTAAAGGGAAGTAAAATAATAGATGACCAGCGAAAACAGGATCAGGATCAGCGCAGAGATTCCGGCAAACTGCAGCGTCAGTTTTGTCCTTATTTTCATGCTCCCTCCTCTTCTTTCAGCACATATCCCATACCTACCAGGGTGTGAATCAGCTTGGTAGGAAATCCCTTGTCGATCTTTTTGCGCAGGAAGTTGATGTAGACATCGATCACGTTGCTGCCTGTGTCAAACGAGGTTTCCCAGACGTTCTCGGTGATGTCCACACGCGACACGACCCGGCCCTTGTTGCGCAGCAGGTAATATAACAGCGTAAACTCCCGGGCGGTCAGGCTGATCACTTTACCGCTGCGGGTCACGGTTTTGCTGCCCAGGTCCATTTCCAGATCACTCAGGACAATTTTCTCGCCTCCCCCCGTCTCGCCTACTCGTCTGGACAGCGCCCGGATACGCGCCAGCAGCTCTTTGAATTCAAACGGTTTGGTCAGGTAATCATCGGCTCCGGCGTCCAGCCCGGTGATCTTGTCGTCGGTAGTTCCGAGCGCTGTCAGCATGAGAATGGAGACAGAAGACTTATGCCGTCTGATCTCGCGGCATACTTCCAGGCCGTTCATGTTGGGCAATATGATATCCAGGATGATCAGGTCATACTCATTCTGAAGGGCCAGCCTGAGGCCGAAGTTGCCGTCATACGCCTGGTCCACTTCATACGTCTGCTCTTCGAGGCCCTTTTTGATAAAGGAAGCTACTTTGGGTTCATCTTCTACCAGCAGTATTTTCATGTGTCTTTTCCACGTTTGCATTCTGACAGGGGCTGCGAAAGCCTTCACCTTTCCGGGGCGGCCCGCAATTTACGATTAGTTCTGCAAAACACTCCTCTACGGGTTGCGCATGCAGCAGTATCTAATTACTTTGTAGTTCGTTTAGCTAGAATATGCCACACGATCACCACCACCATGCGGGAGGCCATGGCCATCACCACCACGCCGGCGATAACATCAGGATCGCTTTTTTTCTAAACTTAGGTTTTACTGTACTCGAGATCTTCGGCGGTTTGTGGATCAACAGCATGGCCATTCTTTCGGATGCGCTGCATGATCTGGGGGACTCTTTATCGCTTGGCCTGGCCTGGTATTTTGAACGTCTTTCCCGCAAAGGCAGCGACCAGCACTTCTCATACGGCTACAAGCGTTTCTCGCTGCTGGGTGCCGTTATCAACTCGGTGGTACTGCTGCTGGGCTCCGGTATCGTGCTGTGGGTGGCCATACCCCGATTATTCAACCCGGAACCGGTACATGCACCGGGCATGATTGGCTTTGCCTTGCTGGGTGTGGTGGTGAATGGCTTTGCTGCCCTGCGACTCAAAGGAGGCCTGTCGCTGAATGAACGCGTAGCCATGTTGCACCTGCTGGAAGACGTAATGGGCTGGGCGGCTGTGCTGGTGGGAGGTATACTTCTTTATTTCTTCGACTGGCCGATCATAGACCCGCTGTTGTCTGTGCTGATCACCGGCTTTGTGCTCTACAACGTGGTTCGCAACCTGCGCCAGGGCCTGACCATCCTGCTGCAGGGCACGCCTGCCAATATCAGCCTGCGGCAGCTACAACAACGCCTGGCACAGTTACCGGAAATCCGCTCCGTACACGACCTGCACCTCTGGACGCTGGATGGAATGAGCCACGTGCTGACCATGCATGCCGTTGTGCATGAGAACCTGGACCTGCTGGAGGCAAATGAGGTGAAGCAGCGCATCCGGGAAGCGATGCGCAAGGAGCACATCGACCATGTGACGGTGGAGTTGGAAATACCGGGCCAGGAATGCAGCCAGGAGCACTGTACTCCCCCTTTTAGTTCTGATTCAGGTGCACGGCCTCCCGCACCAGTTCACTGAAGTATGCATCGTCTACGTCGGCCAGGGTGCGGATTTTGATGTGGGGTAGTTGTCCGTTGCGGCTTACCAGCCGCCTGTCCGAGTCAGAGAGCTCTTTGCCGCGGAAAAACCCGAAATGAATGCCGCTCCGGGAAGAGG
>NZ_JSYF01000356.1:0-10040 GCF_054824225.1 Pontibacter sp. HJ8 | reverse complement strand
ATTTATCGGAGTTAGCCAACCAACTTTCGCACAAAGCAACGATAAAACTCAAATTGGTTCTGCCTCCTGGTACGGCAGCAAATACCACGGAAGAAAGACCAGCAGCGGTGAGCGCTACAACAAAAACGACATGACGGCCGCTCACAAAACCCTCCCTTTCGGCACCAAAGTTAAAGTCACCAATCCCGCCAACAACGAATCGGTCGTCCTGCGCATCAATGACCGGGGTCCTTTTGTAGGCAACCGCATCATCGATGTATCGGAAGCAGCAGCACGCAAACTCGACATACACGCCTTAGGTATAGCCCAGGTAGAGGTTCAGGTAATCGAACGACCGGATGAGGCGATCGCGGCAAACGATAACGCATCGGACGCAAGCGCTTATACCATAGAGGCAGCATCCTACGCTGATTACCAGCATGCCTACGAAATGAGCCAGAAACTGAAGGCTTTCGACAAGTATCTCCCATTGGAAATTACCGAAGCACAGGTGAATGGCAGAAAAGTAGTGCTTGTAAAAGCTGGAAAATTCCAGAACCGGAACGAGGCAGAAGCCTTCAACGAACTTCTGGAAGAAGAAGGCCTGGCAGGCAAGGTAAGCAAAGCCTAGCCTAGCCTAGCCTATACCTTACTGACAAACCAAAAGCGGGAAGCCTGAGGAAGGCTTCCCGCTTTTGGTTCTTTCATGGTTTCACTTGATCCGAAAAATTACCGGATCAGGGCAGGCGGTAAATTTCTGCTCCGGAACCTGCTGGCTAAACCTAGTCTTTCTTGCGGAGAAAGATGTCGTTGCTGATACTTTCCAGCTTGATTGCCGAGCCGCCTCCCTTTACATTACCAGTAAGCTCATAGCCCACCATCGGGGCCTTCTGTCTCTTCCCGGCCAGATCAATGTCCAGATCGGAATACACTTCGCCTGTGATGGTTTTGAGGGCCACGGCCGCCCCTTTGTTCGGCGCCCAGTTCATATCCACAAACCCGCTGATGGACTTGGCACTAACCGGCCCGGCCAGTCCCCTTATTTCAATATCTCCGTTGATCGTCTCCACTGTCAGGTCAGCGGTGGCAGGCATAAAAATCTCATAATTGATATCCGCACAGACGAAGTTCCGTTTACCGTCCTTGTTGACGCTATAGCTGCCATCGTTATCCGGGCAATCGGCTGCCTGACCGTTTTTTGTCAGCTCCTGGTCCAGGTCCACCAGCACCCGGGCGCTGGTATTGTCACTTGCAAAAGTCAGCTGCAGCGCGTCGTTCAGCTTCCCGCTGTTTATCTCATACGTTATTTTGACCGCTACTTCTTTTTTGTCCCAGGCCGTAATTTTAATGTTGTCGCCGAACTTAAGCTGCAAGTCCACTTTGTTATTGGCAGGTATAGCCAGTGTTTTTTCTACTGTTTTCGGCTGGGCCTGCACACCCGCTGCCAGCACGAGCCAGAGCAGCGCCATTGTCCATATCTTTTTCATAGTCCGAAATGGTTATAAGGTTAAATTCGTTCTTTTATTTGCTCTTGCGGATGTACATGTCGCCGCTGATGGTGTACAGGTTCACCTCCACACCGCCGCCATTGGTTTTTCCTTCGATGTTGTTGCCCCCACTCACGCGAGGCAGGTTACTTTTCGTATCCCGGGCAATGTTCATGTCAAAGTCTGAGTAAATCTCGCCTTGTAGCGACTTCAGCTTAAAGTTGGCTTTGGTGTTGGCTGGCAGGTGAATATCGACCGTACCTGCTACTGAGGAGATCGCACTGGGCTTGGATTGATTCAGACTGGAGAACTTGATCACCATGTCGCTGCTGGTAGTATTGGCCACCAGAGGCCCTGCAATGTTGGTCAGGGTGGCGTCACCGTTGTTCAGCTTCAATTCTATTTCTCCTCCCACATCGGCTATACTCAGGTCACCGCCTGTCCAGTTCGACTCTTCGTACTTCACCGAAGCATTCTTCGGCACCCGAATGGTATAACTGCCATCCTGCCGGGAGGCTTTCGTGATGGTGAGCGTATTTTTATCTTTTGCCACGGCCAAACCCATACCTGTGTTGTCTTCGGCCTGGTTGTAGAGCGGCTTCAACCCGGCGGCACGGGCAGGCGGCGCATTGTAACCAGAGGCTTCTATAATGACCTCATCTGAATTATGGCCCACGATCTTCACATCGCTGTTGTGCATCAGCAGGACCACCTGGCTGCCCTTGCTGTTGTCCAGCTTTGCTTTGTAGACGAGTGGCTTGTCCTGATACGTTTCGTCTGCCATACCGGGAGCGTCCGGTGTTGTGCTATGTCCCTTGTCCCGCTCATGCGCGAGTACGGTCGTGGAGGAGAGCAGGAGACAGGCTGCTGCTATGCGTGTTAGTCTTTTCATGATGTGTTATGCGTTAGTCGCTTTTGTTTATGTTAAATGCTTTATATCAAGATGCCCAGGCCTTCTGCGGCTTTGTCTTTCACGATGGGCAGTAAATCTTTCCGCTGAGCCATTTCCTCCAGTTCGCCGATCGCTTCTTTCTCTTTCATATCAACCAGCATGTCGATCAGGGTGAGCTGCATGAGGGGATCTGTCTGTTGCGTCAAGGACTGGACCAGGGCATGGCGTACTTCTTTTTTGTGATGAAATCGATATAAGGCTTCAGAAGCTGCCACCCGCACATTCACGTTCGGGTCCTGGTTCATGGTAGTGATCAGCACCCCGATGACCTCATCCGACTGCCCGGCCTCATACTCCTGGCTGACCAGCTGAATGCGCTCGCTGGCAGATGCGCCTGTGGCCAGGACTTTTTTCATCTCCTCTACTTCCTCTCTCAGAGCGGCTATCTCCGCATTGGGCGCAGTGGCTGCCCTTTGATTATAGTACCTGCCCGCCCAGAAAGCCCCCAGCACGAGCAGTATACCTGCTGCGACGCGCCAATAGGAGGCGTATTCCTGCAGCACCGGGAAGAACAGCGTCTTGGCTTGCGGCTCCTGTTCCGCTATCTTTTCAAAAAGCCAGTCATCGGACAAGGCTTGGTCCGGTTGCGCTTCCTGCTGCTTGGCGTAATAGCGGAAAGGTGCGGAATGTGCCTTCAAATGTTCCGGCAAGTCCGGTGTCTCATTGAAGAATGCCTGCAGCTGTTTTTCCTCGGCTAAGCTTGTTTCGCCTTCGTAATACTTTTGCAGTAACGCTTCTATATTATCCCACTTCATAGTTCTCCAGTTTTAAAAAGCCGTCCCGTACACTTTTGCGTGCCCTTGACAGGATGACCCGCAGGTTGTTCACGGTTAAGCTTGTAATCTGCTCTATTTCTTCAAAGGTATAGCCTTCCACATCGCGCAGGTGCAAGACCAGTTTTTGCTGCTCCGGAAGGGTTTCCACCAACCTCTGCACATTGCGCATGCTGTCTGTCTGCTCCGAATACTGATAAGGAGTAGCGTCCCCCGAACGCAGGTCCATGCCGGCTACATCGACCATCTGCTTCCGTTTGCGTGACTTTAGTTTATCCAGGCACAGGTTTTTGGCAATGCTCATCGCGAAGGCTTCTATGCTGTTGTAAGCCTGCAGCTTGTCCTTTTGGGTCCAGAGTTTCAGGAACACATCCTGCAGCACGTCCTCTGCCTCTTCCTTGTCATGAAGCAGAAGCACAGCAAGCCGATACAGCTTTTGCCTGGCAGGAAGTACCTTTATTTTAAACTCTTGCAGATCCATTCAAATACAAAGACGACGCAGACGGTGAAACATTACAGCATATTATTAAAATTATTCCGGGGCCAAGGTATAGGGCAAACGTTTTCTTCTATCCCCCTCTTTAGCACAACCTTTTCACCCATTCGGCTGCCCTTTCCGGATGGCTGCCAGCAGGTTTTTTGCCTGTTGGTTAGCAGGCTCCAACCGGATGACTTTCTCTAATACTGCTTTTGCTTTTTGGGAATCCTGGTTGAGCAGGTGCGCTTGTGCTATACCTATCATGGGCCATACTTCTTCTTTGTGCTGGCTGCTCATGTACCCGTACCAGGCTGTGGCCTCTTCCGCTTTTTTCTGCTGCAGCAGGAAGTCCCCAAATTCTTTTTCCACAGCTCTTACCTCTTCCGGACTGGTGCGGGAGTCAAGGGCAAAGCGGGAGTATACCCAGACAGCCTGTTTAAAACCGGTATTATTATAGACCTGCTGCATCACGGTCGACACATTACCCGCAGGTGGCATGTTGAGTACAGTTTCCAGTGCGGGATCCCTTCCTTTCAGGTAGTCTTCGGAGGTATAGCCCACGGGTATATCCGGTGCTGTCCAGGGGCGCTTCTCATCCCCGCTCCAGTCGCGCCAGTAGATGGTAGAGATCCGTATGGTCAGGTTGCTGTTGGGTAGTTGCATTTTCCTGGAGTCACCGTAAGCACTGGGAGAGGAGCCCGACGGTTCGCCCACAAACAAGGTATTGGTATAGTACTCCAGGTCGTTTGCCAGCATCTGGGCTGCCGAAAAAGTCTCTCTGCCAATGAGCGTATAGAGGCTGCCAAAGCGGTTGATCTGCTCCGAACGTGCCAGTGCCAGCACCAGGGGGCGGTTAAAGGAATTGCTGCCACCCGGATTGTGCCGCAGGTCCAGCACCAGTTTCCGGACCGGTATACCTATCACGATGCGCTCTATCTTTGCCACAAAGGCTGCCAGCGGCTCCTCTTCTTTGTCATAGAGTTCGTTTACCTGCACATAGAGCGTTTCCTCATCTTCCAGCATATGCAGCCAGTACTTCTCCCTCCGGTTTTGCTGGCTCAGGGGAGGCGCTGTACCGAGGGCCTCCCTGGCATCTACAAAGTAGACTTTTCGGAACAGGGCTATCGGGGAAAGTAGGATGTCTTCTACTGCTCCCTCTCTTGTCTTGATTTTAAATGGTACCTGCTGCACATCATCGGCTATACCCAGTGCGGCTAAAAACTCAGGTATAACCAAAAAAGTAGGTGCCAGCAACCGGAAGCCCATCTCATTGTCATAGTGCACCACAGGCCGCACCTTTTCCAGCACGTCTTCAGCAGGAACTGTCCCTATCTGCAATACCTGCGCCCCTACTAAGTGCATCATCTCGGGTGTAGCTTCCCGGATGAATAACCCATCGTCGAACAAGGCGAGCTTTACAGGCAAGTGGTTCAGGTATAAACCCGGGTCGGAGGGTGGTGGCGTGGAGGAGTGCGCCCGGCTGTAGGCAACGGCCATATCCTGCGGCAAAGTGAGGCGGGTATGGCCATCGCCCACCATGGCGACCAGGCGGGTCAGGCCCACTATTATTTCATAGTCTTTTAGCTGAGGAACCTGCGCATGCAGCACCGCAACGGCACTGTCAAATGCCTGTTGAGACATTTTGTTGTAAGGGTTCCGGTGCATTCTGGGCAGCTGCTCCGCCAGAAACGCAACATCTTCCTGCCACTGCGCCGCACGAAGCACTTTTGGCTGCGCCTGCACCAGGCCATGGGTAAGTAGCAGCAACATACAACTGCATCTGATGAGGAACAGACTTTTCATAATGGTACAGATTAGGTATAAAGGCCATGCTCTGAGAGCACTTGCGACCCCTAATTACAGAGACGACCAAGGATCAGAAACATTACAGCACCTACTCTTTCCCCTTGCTGCCTCCCGGGCTCACACCGCCACTGCTGTTGTGAAAAGTCTCTTTTTGTAGAGCAGAAGCCCCGGTTGATCTATAAAAACCTGCTCCCGGGCTTTTAACTGGTATCTACACTTTGATATATAGAATCATTTACCTAAACTTAGTTACCTAAAACTAAACGAATCTAACCCTTAACTAAAAGAACTTTGAAACGACGTCATTTTATTGAGATCTCGGCACTGGGTTTTGGCGGGCTTATGCTACCCTCCATACCTGTGTTCGGCAATATGATCTCTCCGGAGAGAGCGCTGGAACAGGTGGACCCGGCCCTCAAAAAGCGATTGGCCGATGTAGCCCTGAACACAGCCAAGTCTGGCGGCGCCTCTTACGCCGATGTGCGCATAGGCCGCTACCTGCAGCAGTATGTTTTCACACGCGAGAAGCAGGTACAGAATATTGTGAATGCCGAATCGTATGGTGTGGGTATACGGGTGCTGGCCAACGGCACCTGGGGCTTCGCCGCCACCTCCGATGTAAGTGACAAAGGTATAGCCAAGGCCACCAACGAGGCCGTAGCCATTGCCAAAGCCAACGCCAAACTGCAGAAAGAGCCGGTGCGACTGGCACCGGTGCAGAGCTACGGTGAGGTAAGCTGGAAAACCCCGATCGAGAAGAACTCCTTCGAAGTGCCTATCAATGAGAAAGCCGATCTGCTGCTGGCTGCCAACGCCAAAGCGCTGGAAAATGGTGCCAGCTTTGTCAACTCGGCCCTTTTTCAGGTAAATGAGCAGAAATACTTCGCCTCCACCGATGGTTCTTACATCGACCAGGACATCCACCGCATCTGGCCAAACTTTACGGTAACTGCCGTGGACAAAGCCAGTGGCAAGTTCAGAACCCGCGAGGCCCTGAGCGCACCGATGGGTATGGGTTGGGAATACATGGTGCCGAAGGCTGGCGAAAAGATAAAAGGACCGGAAGGGACCGGCCTGATGGGCTACCGCTATGCCTACGACATGCTCGAAGATGCTGCGCTGGCCGCCAAACAAGCCAAAGAAAAACTCACAGCCAAATCGGTGGCAGCCGGCAAGTATGACCTTGTCCTGGATCCCAACCACCTGGGCCTGACCATACACGAATCGGTAGGTCACCCGCTGGAACTGGACCGCGTACTGGGCTACGAGGCGAATTACGCCGGTACTTCCTTCGCGACACTGGACAAATGGAGAACCAAAAACTTCAAATACGGCTCCGACAAGGTGCACATCTTCGCAGACAAGACGCAGAAGGGCTCCCTGGGCCTGGTAGGCTGGGATGACGAAGGCGTGAAAACGAAGCAGTGGGACCTGATCAAAGACGGGAAGCTGGTCAACTACCAGGCTATCCGCGACCAGGCACACATCATCGGTGAGAAAGAATCGCATGGTTGCGCCTACGCCGACAACTGGAGCTCCGTGCAATTCCAGCGTATGCCTAACGTATCGCTGGCACCGGGCAAGCAGAAGATGAACGTGGACCAGCTTATCGCAGGCGTGGACAAAGGCATCTACATCGCCGGCCGTGGCTCCTACTCGATCGACCAGCAGCGCTACAACTTCCAGTTTGGCGGTACGGCCTTCTATGAGATCAGCAAAGGCAAGATCGTAGGTATGCTGGAGGATGTGGCTTACCAGAGCAACACCCAGGAATTCTGGAACTCCTGCGCAGGCTCCTGCGACGAGAGCGACTACCGCCTGTTCGGTTCGTTCTTCGACGGCAAAGGCCAGCCAAGCCAGGTAAGTGCGGTATCGCATGGCTCCGCCCACACCCGCTTCAACGGTGTGAACGTGATCAATACGGCGCGCAAAATCTAAAAAGAGTCGCGAGTTCTGAGTTCTGAGTCTTGAGTTATACCTGATACAATGGCTGATAGTATAGTTGCTACCAAGTCTTACAGTTTTGCTTTGCGTGTAATTAAACTATACAAGCACCTCACCCAGGAACAGCGCGAGTTTGTGCTGGCAAAGCAAGTGCTACGAAGTGGTACTTCTATTGGGGCTAATGTAGAAGAGGCGCTTGGTGCTCAAAGTAGTGCAGACTTCAGGCATAAGCTAAGTATAGCTTTAAAAGAAGCGAGGGAAACCAGTTACTGGCTGCGCCTGCTCAAAGATTCAGATTTTATAAAAGTAGATGCTTTTAGCAGCATACATGGAGAGTGTCATGAATTAGTCAAAATGCTAAAGAGTATCATTCTGACCTCCCAGCATAAAGAAGACAACTCGTGACTCAGAACCCGAGACTCAGAACTGAAAAAGTAATACAGTTTGAAATTAAAAAAAGAAGCTAAAAACATGGCTATATATACAAGAGAACAAGCAGAGGCTTTACTGAAGAAAGCACTGGCTTACTCCAAGGCTGATGAGTGTGAGATCACACTCAGTGGCAATATTGGCGGCAACATCCGCTATGCCCGTAATGAGGTATCCACCAGCGGCGCAGATGAGAACGTAGCAATGTCAGTGGAATCGCGTTTTGGCAAGCGATCCGGTGTGGCCACGATCAATGAGTTTGATGACGCTTCGCTGGAAAAGGTCATACGCCGTGCCGAAGAGATCGCGCGTATCGCGCCCGAAAGCCCGGAATACATGCCGATGCTGGGCCCGCAGAAATACATCAACACGAAAGCGCACTTTGACTCCACAGCCAAAATAGACCCGGCCTACCGGGCTGATGCCGCTGCCAAGAGTATAAAAGCTGCCGCCGACAAAGGTCTGACAGCAGCAGGTTTCCTGGAGCATTCCACGAGCTTTATGTCCCGACTAAACTCCAAGGGCCTGTTCGCTTATCACCCTTCAACAGTAGTAGATTTTTCGGTGACCATGCGTACTGAAGACGGCACCGGCTCGGGCTACGTCACCCAGGATTTCAGCGATGTGAGCAAACTCGACACCGGCAGCGCCTCCCAGTTAGCGGCCAGCAAAGCCGTGAACTCCCGCAATGCCAAGGCACTGGAACCCGGCAAGTACACCGTTATCCTGGAGCCGGCTGCTTCTATTGATCTGCTTCAGAACATGTTCCGCAACATGGACCAGCGCAATGCCGAAGAAGGACGCAGCTTCCTGAGCAAGCCGGGCGGCAAGACAAAGTTGGGCGAGAAACTGGTAGATGAGCGCATCACGGTTTATTCAGATCCGGCACATCCCGAGATTCCGACAGCTCCTTTTGCAGGTGATGGCCGTCCGCGCGAGAAAACTACCTGGGTTGAGAAAGGGGTGATCAAAAACCTGTACAACTCCCGTTTCTGGGCTGAGAAAACAGGAGCGAAATCTATCCCGAACCCAGGCGGTATGGTGATGGAAGGCGGTAGCCAGTCGCTGGAAGACATGATCAAAAACACCAAACGCGGCATACTTGTCACGCGCCTCTGGTATATCCGTTCCGTAGACCCGCAGACGTTGCTCTATACGGGCCTTACCCGCGACGGTACCTTCTACATTGAGAATGGCAAGATCCAGTACCCGGTCAAGAACTTCCGCTTCAACGAGAGCCCGATCATCATGCTCAACAACCTGGAGGCACTGGGCAGACCGCAGCGCATCAGCGGCAACCTGGTGCCGCCGATGAAGATCCGCGACTTCACCTTCACCAGCTTGTCTGACGCGGTGTAGTCGTTACAGCTTATACCTTGGATGCCGTATACAAATTTGTGTACGGCATTCATTTTACATACAACCCGAGGCTCAGCACTCATAACTCAGAATTCTAAATTGCAACCTTTCACCTTCGTCCGACTGCAATACCGCTCCGGCAACTGGGATACCGACCCGCGTATGCCGAGCAACCTGCTGCACTCCCTCATTGAGTACACGACGGTGAAGGTGACGGAGCAGGAGAAAGTGGTCTCGCTGGAAAGTGCGGAGCTGTTCAACTACCCGTTCAGCTACTTGAGCGGCCACCGATTGGTGCAGTTCAACCAGAAGGAGCGGAAGAACTTCGAGACCTATGTGCGCAACGGTGGCTTTGTATTTGTGGACGACTGCAACCACGACATCGACGGCTTGTTTGCAAGGTCTTTTGAGGAGCAGATGAAGCAAATTTTCGGGCAGGGAGCGCTGAAGAAAATTCCGAACAACCACAAGGTATACCGCAGCTTCTTCACCTTCGACGAAGGCCCCCCGACTACCTCATTTGAGCTCAACGGCTGGGGCGACGACCTGGTGCATGACTACCTGAAAGCCATTGAGATAAACGGGAAAATTGGCGTACTTTATAGCAACAAAGACTACGGCTGCGAATGGGACTACGACTTCCGGAACAAACGCTGGCTGGCAGAGGACAACACCAAGTTCGGAGTGAACATCATCATGTATGCGCTGACGAGTTAGTGTGTATGAGCAATAAGTTCGTGAATGACTGTCATCCCCCTGGCTCCCCTCAAGGGGAGAATCTCTGCCCGAGTAGGTATAGCTGACAGGTATAGCAAGACTAACTTACAACAGCT
>NZ_JSYF01000355.1:0-7649 GCF_054824225.1 Pontibacter sp. HJ8 | reverse complement strand
CAATGTAGTGGAGAAACTGGAAACCCGGGAAGCTGTGTCAGCCGTGGCCAGCGGGATGGCAACTTTACAGCATGCACCAGATGACGCCCGGCTTCCGGTCGACTCTTTACTCGTCGCTATACCTGTAGGAGCAGAAAAATCCAGAACTGCTATACCTCGCAGTACCAAAAAGGCGGAAGCTTCCCGGCAAAAAACAGCCACCCCTCCTGCCGGCCCAGACACAAAGCCATCCCGCCATAATTTAGGTATAGCCTCCTCCCACGACCAGCCACGCACCCTGAGGGGAAAGGTCGGAAATAACCATACAACCTCGCGTTACTCATCCGGCGACTCGGCGTTATGGGCCAGGTCTTTTACCGGTATACCCCGGGGCATTCCGGTTCTGGCACCGCTTCAGCTGGAGCGTATCGTCCAGGGCTATGCAACGGCAGACTCGCTTCGGGCTGCCAGCCTGAAAAGAAATCCTACCTACCGGGTAGAGCACCTGCCCGATAGCACCATTACGTATTTCCAGCAGGTGAACGGACGGCATTTCAGGATATCGGTCGATACGCTGCAATACATCGCCTTGCACCTGGACAGCATCTGGCGCCAC
Source organism: Pontibacter sp. HJ8 (assembly GCF_054824225.1). Lineage (NCBI taxonomy): Bacteria > Pseudomonadati > Bacteroidota > Cytophagia > Cytophagales > Hymenobacteraceae > Pontibacter > Pontibacter sp. HJ8. The sequence goes on along the minus strand of NZ_JSYF01000355.1, from coordinate 7,054 downwards.
AAAAAGCCGGATTTCAACATCCGGGCAGAAGAGATTGCGGCCCTCCATGTACTCAGAGACAGTTTGATCGTTCTGAAAAATGCAACGGCTTCCCGGCTGCAAGCTCAGCGTATGGCTGCGCTGGAAATGCCGGGCCGAGTGGTTCTCCGGCATCCTCCCAGAGCCCCGCAGGAGACGCAGTCCCTTCTGACCGAAGCCTCCCCCAGAGCACTTGTTGATGCGTATGAAAAGCAGCCGCCTGTGCCGGCTATACCTGCCAGGCCCGCTGCCGTACCGGATCCGGTGAAGGTAGAAGCCAAAAAGGAAAAGCTGAACGACGTGGTTGAGAAGATGGTGGTAGAGTATGTGGCCAAGGATGTGCCGCTGCAGGAGCGCCTCAACCTGGCTAACCTGAAGCCCATGCTGCAGGCAGAACTCACCAACAAAGGCATTTGCCTCGACTTCGGGTACTGGGTGCTTTCGGGCCGGCAGGACACGGTGGCGGCCGGGCACATCGTAGCCGCCTCCGACAGCTTTGCCACCTACAAGGCCAACCTGTTCCCCAACGATATCTTTGACAAGCCCGACTACCTGGCGGTATACTTCCCCGATAGCCATACCTATGCCCTGCAGTCGCTCTGGGTCATGCTACTCTTCTCGGCTGCCTTCACGCTGGTGATCGTAGCCACCTTCGGCACGACCATCCACATCATTTTCAAGCAGAAGAAGCTTTCGGAGATGAAGAACGACTTCATCAACAACATGACGCATGAGTTCAAGACGCCGATCGCCACCATTTCACTCGCCACCGACTCTATTGCCAACCCCAAGGTATACGCTAACCCGGACAAGATAAAGTATTATACCAACATCATCCGGCAGGAAAACAAGCGCATGAACGTGCAGGTAGAGAACGTGCTGCAGATCGCGCAGCTGGAGAAAAATGAATTTGCCATGAACCTCCAGCTCATAGACCTGCATGCCCTGATCGCAAAGGCCGTGGAGAGTATACAACTGCAGGTAGAGGAGCGTATGGGGCAGATCACCGCGCAGCTCAACGCCCTGGAGCATGTGCTGAAGCTGGACGAGGTGCATGCCTACCATGTGATCTGCAACCTGCTGGACAATGCCAACAAATACTCCCCGGGCAGCCCCGAGATTAAACTTGTGACCCAGAATGTGGACGGCGGCATTATATTGGCAGTGGAAGACAAAGGAATGGGCATGACACGGGATACCCAGCTGCGGGTGTTCGACAAGTTTTACCGCGTGCCGACCGGCAATCTGCACAATGTGAAGGGTTTCGGGCTGGGCCTGAGCTATGTCAAAGCCATCGTAAAAGCCCATCACGGCAACATCAGCCTGCAGAGCGAACCTGGCAAAGGCAGCAGATTTGAAATATTCCTGCCATTTCATGCATAATTCTTTCGGGCACAAGCAGCTTTTTGCTTTCGCCTGACATCTATTGTACATCATCTATCACTAGCAACCTGTATTATGGCTGAGAACGGACTCCATATTTTACTGGCCGAAGACGATCCGAACTTTGGCATCGTGCTCAAAGACTACCTGGAACTGCATGACTACCATGTAACGCTCTGCAATAACGGCTGCCAGGCCATCACGGCATACCGCAAAGGGAAGTTTGACCTTTGCATACTCGATGTAATGATGCCCGAAAAGGATGGCTTTACCCTGGCCCGCGAGATCAAGAAGATCGATGCGAATGCACCGCTCATTTTCCTGACGGCCAAAAGTATGAAGGAAGATATGCTGGAAGGTTTCCGGATCGGGGCCGATGACTACATCACCAAACCCTTCGACTCGGAAGTGCTGCTGTACAAGATCAAGGCGATCCTGCACCGAAAGGCAGGAGCTCCTGTGGCAGAAAAGGCAGAAGTAACCGATTTTACCATCGGGCAGTACCAGTTCCAGCCGAATTTCCGGTTGCTCCACATCAACGGGGAAACGCATAAGTTGTCGCCCAAAGAAGCGGAGCTGTTGCGCCTGCTTTGCCAGCACCTCAACGATGTTACGCCGCGCGAAGTGGCGCTGCAACGTATCTGGCACGAAGACAGCTATTTCACGGCCCGCAGCATGGACGTCTACATTGCCAAGCTCCGCAAATACCTGCGCGAAGATCCGGCTGTCGAGATCATCAACATTCACGGACAAGGCTACCGGCTTTGCGCCCATAACGGTGTGATGCTGTAATATTAGGCAACGACAAGGTACTGGCTAAATCGCGTTTTTATTCTAACAGATCAAATAATTTTTTTCATTATTTTAATAAAATAATATAGCAATGTTGTTATATTTGAAAAGGATTCAAAACAAACTTATTCTTTTCAAACTTCAACTTTATGCCAATGAAAAAATTTTTACTCTTTATCATGCTTGCCGTAGTTTTCACATCCTGCGGTCCTCAAATTTATACTGCTGCTTCTTTTCAAGAGGCCAAAGTGAAGCACAAGACAGTCGCCATCGTACCATTTGATGTAATAATTGAGTCGAGAAAGCTACCCAAAGGGGTCACCGTTGAGATGATTCAGCAGCAGCAAAAAGACTATGGTTATGGCTTGCAGAGCGACGCCTATGGTTACTACCTGAGACAAATGAGCAAAGACCTTTACACCGTCAACTTTCAGGATGTAACTAAGACGAATGCGCTACTGGCAGATGCAGGAATCACTTATGAAAACCTCAACTCCACTTCCAGAGACCTGATCTGCAAAATATTGGGTGTAGACGCCATTGTTTCCGGTAAAGCGACCATGAGCAAGCCGATGTCAGACGGGGCAGCTATCGCTGTCGGCTTGTTGATAGGTGCTTGGGGCTCAACAAATTCAATAAACACATCCATCACCATACATGAGGGTGAAAGAGGAGATCTGCTCTGGAAATACGACTATGCTGCTTCAGGAAGCGTAGGGAGCAACAGACAATCCTTATCGAATGCGCTGATGAAAAATTCTTCCAAGAAATTCCCTTATAACAAAAAATCCTAATCAGGCTTATTCTCCCTTGCATCCACAAAAAAGCCATACAGTGTAAGACCTGTATGGCTTTTTTTAAGGTATAGCCGTGTTGCCCTCACCTGGTAAAAAACAAACAAGCCTCCACCAAAGGTAGAGGCCTGCCATAATTACCAAAACACTAAACTAGCTATCTTTAGAAAGTAAAACCGACCGATGCTTTGATCACCCGGTTGAACGTTTCAAAATTACCCTTGCTATCCACGGTTTCCAGGCCATAGTCGTAGCCTGCACTCAGGTTCAGACCGCTGGCGAAGCGGTAACCGATCCCTCCTGTTGCTGCCAGATCAAACTCCCGGAAGCCGTTCTGCATGTCCCACTCCTGGTTCAGGGCGTTGAAGCCCAGCGCCCCTGCCTGCACCTGTACTTTGTTGGACACCAGGTAAGATACCTGCGGGCCGGCAAAGATGTGGAAACCTTCTCCTATATACAGTTTGGCCACGATTGGCAGATCAATGTATTCGGCTTTGTTGGTCACCGTTACACCTGCGTTGAGGAAGTCGAACTGTTCCATCGGTATCTTGCCTGTGAGCCGCATCCCTTTCTGAGAGTAGAGCAGGCCGGGTTCGATCTCAAATCCCGGAGCCACCGGTATAGCGACCACGGCTCCTATATGAAAACCTTCCCTCATTTTCCGGTGCAGGGACCCCTTGGTCATGTCCATCATGTCCTGGGCACTGTTGATCGTTTGGCCCTGCCACTCGGCCAGGTTCATACCTGCTTTAATACCAAAACGAACAGGTTGTCTTTGTTGCGCGCTAGCCTGCGTCACCGCAATTCCCAGAACTACGGCTACTAGTAGAAATATCTTTTTCATCTCACCTGTACTTAAAAATTGAAAATTAAGAAACCAAGCTGCGCTGCTTGATGGAGCACATGTAAGAATCATGCCAAATCCGTTTTAGCCGTTCGGCAAAAAGTTCCTTCTCTGATATAAATTATTCAAAATCAGCAATTTAATGATTTAAAATATTTTTATACCAGGCAAAAATCAGGTATACAGCACCCCGGATTATTTATAAATCTTATTTGGGTGAAGACTTCACTTCGCCTTACCTTTGCTGCCCCACAAGCCGGGAGACCGGCCAGTTAGATAGCACACGAAATGAACGACAAAAGACAGGTACGCCTCAACAGGCTGGCCGTACACCGGGTAGGTAACAAAGCAAAGGACGAAGGGGTGATCGCATCGAAGGAGCTGGTAGACCTGCGGGACGAGCAGCTGAGCGACCTGCTGACCAATTATTTTCTGGCGCCCTTCAAGCAGGAAGAGTTTTTCCGCTTCACCCATACCTCTGACCTGGCCCTGAATGAGATGTTTGCCTACTCGGCCCTCCTGTTTGCGGAGCCTGGCAAATTCCTGGAGTACTCCAGGCACATTCTGCACCACCTCTACGAGCAATCGGACCATCCGAGGGTGAAGAGTGGGGAGCTGTATGTGGTGCATCTATCCGGCTGTGTGATGGAAGAGGACATCGTGGACGCCATCGGCATTTTTAAGTCTGAGAATAAGGACACCTTCCTGACCTTCCAGGAAGCGGACGGCGACCTGAGCATGAACTACCACTCGGGCGTGAACATCAAAAGCGTGGACAAAGGCTGCCTGATCTTTAACACAGAGGCCGAAGATGGTTTCCGGGTGAAGCTCGTGGACGCCAACAGCACCGATGCCGTGTTCTGGAAAGAAGACTTCCTGCACGTAACGGAGCTCAAAGACACCAACTTTAACACGAAAACGGCGCTGAACCTATGCAAGGATTTTTCGGAAGAAGTGTTTGCCCAGACCGACAGCAAAAAAGCCCAGGTAGATTTTATCAGCCGCTCCGTGGATTACTTCTCCAAAAGCGAGACCTTCGACCTGGAGGAATTTACCAGCAGCGTGATCGACCAGCCGGAAACGGCCGAGCGCTTCAAGAGCTATACCCAGGCCTTTGCCGAGGAGCGCGATATCGAAGGCTTCACCGACTTTGCCATCAACAAAAACACGGTGCGCAACATGAAACGCAAGTTCCGCAACTTCATCAAGCTCGACACCCAGATCGAGATCAAGTTCAGCGGGTATAATCCGGAGCAGAGCGAACAGTACGTGGAACGCGGTTTTGACCAGGAACGCGGCATGCATTTCTACAAGGTATACTTTCACTCCGAGTCCTAGCGTTAGTCCTCAGCGCACCCGCCCCGAAACTATACCTGCGCGGGCAATGTTGCCTATGACACAGGCAGAAAGAAACGGAACAGTTTTTGTAATTGAAGCCTTAAACCAGATACGAACCTAATGAAGAAAGCAGCGCTCGCCCTCATATTCTTTGCCACCATTACAACAGCTGTTCTGGCCCAGGCCCCGGCCAATCAGCAGAAGCAGGCAAAAACCACCCAGAATGGCCCTAAAACCCTGGACCTGCGGGCCGATGAGATCACGGCCGGGATGGTCAAGAACCTGCGCCTTGTCCCGGACCAGGCTAAAAAACTTCAGGAGATCAACCGCACGAGCATGCGGCACGCCGAAGAAGCCCGCGCCCAATACAAGGCAGACCCACGGAAGCTGGCCCAGCAGATGGACATCATCAGTCAGACCCGCCTCTCCCAGATCAAAGACATCCTGACGGAGCAGCAGTTTGCCCAATACCAGTCCCGCCGGGAGGAGAAAATGGGCGTGCCACGGGAAGCGCAGAGCAGCCCGGCTTCCAGGCAAGGAGGCTACCAGGAAAATTACTAAGGTGATTACTTAATGGAAAGTTTTTTGGAAAGCATGGCAGACGCCATGCTTTTTTGTTGAAGGCTTTTCAGGCTTTCTTTCCCGGTATACCTTTCCCATCATTTGTTTACAGAGCGTGCGTAAGTAAAAATTGATTTTATGAAAAAGGCTGCGTAATCTTGCCGCAAAGGAAAATAGTATGCAGATCAGAAAGAAAGTAAAACTTGCCCTGCCTGCCGGAACCTCCCGTTATGTAGCGCTGGACATTTTTGTGAAGGCCGCCGAGAAGGAAAAGTGGACGGAGCAGGAAATTCAGACGGTGATCGATGAAGTGGTAGAGGCCGACGACAATGCCAAAGGGATACAGGCCCTGGAATACTACCTGGCCTAAGGTATAGCAGCCGCCTTATGCGCAAAGCTGCGGCGGCTGCTATACCTGTCGGGTGGTTCAGGCGTTGGTGCTTTCCTGCGGTTCCAGTTGCAGTTCCTGCTGGTTTTGCTGCAGCACGGCTATAATGAAGCTGATATGCTCCTGGAGGTCTACCCCGAAAAGTTCGGCTCCCTTGCGCACTTCGTCCCGGTCTACCGATGCGGCAAAGCCTTTGGTACCCAGTTTCTTGCTGACCGACCTGGCTTCGAGCCCTTCCAGCCGCTGCGGACGTACCTGGGCGCAGGCCACTATAAAGCCGGTCAGCTCATCGCAGGCGATCAGGCCCTTATCCAGTAAGGTTTCATAAGGTACTCCCCAATGGGTATAGTGTGCAGAAATTGCGTGGGCTATCTTCTCTTCGCCTTTAGCACGCAGCAACTGCACGATCACGTTCGGGTGCTGCTCCGGGTAAGCCTGGTAGTCTGCGTCGTGTAGCAGGCCTGTTACGGCCCATTCTTCGGTATTCTCTCCCAGCTTCGCAGCGTATGCCTCCATGACCAGCTCTACGGTGCGGGCGTGGCGCAGCAGGCTTTCGCTGGTGGTCATTCCCTTCAGGAGCGAAAGGGCTTCTTCTCTTGTCATCATTTTCCTGTTTTAAGCGCCCTAAAATAGGAAAACCAGCTTACTGCAAAAAGTTAATCTTCTTTTTTCGGATCCGGATGAGCCGTACTATACCTGGCCCGGGTTAATCTGCCATCGCGTAGCCAAACGTTTCCCGCAATTCGGGCTCTTCTTCCGGAAATTCTGACCGGGCTATTTCCACGTCATTCCAAAGCCCCATGATGTTGTCGTGCCTGCCTACCAGGATATCGATGCGGTTGCGGAATCGCCGGTTCATGGTGTCCCGCACGATATACATGCCATCCAGCTCGTCGGAGATGCCGCGTACCCAGACGGAGTCTCCATATTGAATAT
>NZ_JSYF01000035.1:0-17636 GCF_054824225.1 Pontibacter sp. HJ8 | reverse complement strand
TTGAATGAGCGAATGAGTGATTGAGTGAATGTTTACAATCTAAAGTTTTGACTGAGCAAAGAGTTATTCTGCCTTTTTTGGTCTATACTACTAGCTATACCTTTTGCTTTTACAATATTCTGAATGAAGTAACACGAGTATAATATTCACACATTCGCTCATTCAAAATTCTAATCTGCCCGTAGCGCCTCAATCGGTTTGATCCGGGCGGCTTTCAGGGCCGGCATCAACCCGGCCAGGGCGCCTGAAATCACCAGCACCAGGGTAGCCGACAGCGCCACGCTGGGGTCAACCTCCGGGTTGGCAAAGAACGGTGCCTCCGTTCCCGACGATTCCATCATATACTCGAGGCCAGCCAGGATGCCCGTACCCGCCAGCAGGCCCAGGTAGCCCGAAAAAGCGGTGATCACGATCGACTCCTGCAGAATGAGGCTGACGATGGAAAAGGGCGTCGCTCCCAATGCTTTGCGTACCCCGATCTCGCGGGTGCGTTCCTTCACAATGATGAGCATGATGTTGCTCACGCCTACAATGCCGGCAATCAGCGTACCGATGCCCACGATCCAGACGAACATCCGGATCCCGTTGAACAGGCCCATTACTTTGAGAAATTCTTTTTCGGTGTTTTCTATCCCCAGCGCCATCTCATCTTCTTTCGAAAACTTGTGCCGCTGCGCCAGCAGGTTGCGCAGGCGGTCTTCCATGGCTTCCGCGCTCACGCCGGGCTCCGCTACCAGCGCCATCATCTGCACCTGGTTGGGTTGGTTAAAAGCCGTTTGCAGGGTTGAGAAAGGAATATATGCCCGTTCCTCGCGCCGGCTGCCGTTGTTACCACTCATTTTAAAGGTACCGACCACCTTAAAATAAATACCGCGGATGTTGACGTATTCGCCTATAGGATCTGCCTCCCCAAACAGTACCTTGCTGGCCAGTTCCCCGATGATCACCACTTTGCGCTTCTCACGCTCGTCGAACTCGTTCAGTAGGCGGCCACGGAACGGGCGTTCGCCGTTCAGTGCCAGGAACCCCGGTTCGGCCCCAAACACCTGGTAAGAACCATTCTGCTTTTTATAGTTGATGGTATATTCCCCCATTACACGGTTGCGGGGCGCCAGGATATCCACATCGTTTACATCCCGCTCGATGGCACCCAGGTCTTCGTTGGTAAACTTGATCTCGCGGCCCGGTGACATACCCTGGTGGGCAAGGGCAGTTTTGCCGGTAAAGACGTAAATACTATTCTTGGCGCCGGCACCGAAACGGTTGTACACGCCGTTTTCCAGCCCTTTGCCGGCTCCCAGCAGCAGCACCAGCATGAAGATGCCCCAGAACACCCCAAAGGCCGTCAGGAACGTACGCAGTTTGTTTTTCTGCATCGTGCCCAGTATCTCCTGCCATTTGTCTATATCGAACATCCTGTGTATGGCTGATTGTTGATTGCTACTTAGTTAACCGCTTAGCTTTTGGCAGCAACGGCTTCTGCTGCAGGTATGGCTTCCTTTTGCCCATGGTCATCGTCCACGATCAGGCCGTCTTTCAGGCGAATCACCCGGTGTGTTTGCGCGGCTATGTCGTTTTCGTGCGTCACGATCACTACCGTCATGCCTTTGCGGTTCACTTCCTTGAAAATATCCATCACCTCGTAGGAGGTTTGAGTATCGAGGGCACCGGTTGGTTCGTCGGCAAGTATCAGTTTGGGTTGCGAGATGAGTGCCCGGGCAATGGCTACACGCTGCTTCTGGCCACCCGACAACTCGTTTGGAGAATGCTCTGCCCAATCTTTTAACCCAACCCGATCGAGATATTCCAGCGCCAGCTTGTTGCGCTGCTTGCGGCCTACCTGCTGGTAGTAGAGCGGCAGAGCCACATTTTCCATGGCATTCTTAAACGAGAGCAGGTTGAAGGATTGAAACACAAAGCCCAGAAACTTATTGCGGTAATAGGCTGCCTTCGTGGCCGACAAGTTCCGGATCGGAGTGCCCGCCAGCGTGTATTCCCCGGCATCGTAATCATCCAGTATACCCAGTATGTTCAGCAGCGTAGATTTGCCCGAGCCGGAAGAGCCCATGATAGACACCAGTTCCCCTTCCCGCACATGCATATCGATCCCTTTGAGGACATGCAGTTTGTTATGCCCCATGGCATAATACTTATGTATGTTGTGTAAATGAATCATAGGCGGGAAACGAATGACAACAATTATATTCTACGCTAGTTTGCAATACAAGGTACTATATGCGTTAGATAATTTGATAAGTTTTATACCTACAACGCACGATTATCGACAAACGGCTCTTGTTTTACTACCAATCCATCCAAGTAACTAGTGACCTATAGCCAGGATTTAGCCAAAGCGTTCCTGCTATAAGTTAAAAACCAAACGAGTGGTATACCTGTTTTTGCCTGTTGGTATGGTATAGATGTCACTAACTAAGAGAAGGTTGCCTGAAGGAGAAGTTATTATTGTAAACGTAAGCAGCTGGCAGGAAGCACGTGCTGCGTAGAGGGATAAAAAACCAACACACCATACGTTTAGAAGTTTTAAGGTATAGCAGCTTGTTTACAGATTCACTAATTTTCTCTCTGGAAGGCGTAAAAGAATAGTATTTGTTACTAAAGATGATGTCGCTTCTTTTTACTCATGCATAAGAGTCCAGGGGTACAGGGGGCCATCAAATGTTACTGCGCAGCTATCGACCAGACATCCTTTTTCTAATGCATATACCTGAACTTCCCACGCCCATTCTCTTTCACCCACTCAAGCACCACCTGCTCTATATCCGGGAGTTTATCCGGCTGCATACATTCGCTGAAGAAGCAGACCTGAAGGCTGCCATCCGCACTATAGGTAGCTCGCAGCTGGACTTTTATACCGGGGATCTTACGGCACAGCAGATAGCGCAGGAAGTGATCGCTTATCTCGGAGAAAAAGAGCTCCTGACAGCTGAAGCTTACCGGCTATACCTTGCCGCAACAAAATCAGATTACAGCACCGTCCGGCTCTCTGACAACTCAGAATGGATTCTACGTTGGGGTATAGTGGCAGGCAGGTATGCGCATCTGCATCCGGGCCGGTATGCGCGCCATACCTTACGCGTAAAAGCCAACACCCTCAAAACAGCTGTAGCAACACGGATAGCAGCCAAGCGATCTGCAGGATCAGAAACAGACCTGCAACTGATAAACCAGGTGCGGGCGCTGTGGCTGGAGCTGCCACCTGTTCAGATACATGAAGCGAACGGAGGAATTGCCAGCTTACTCACCCTGCTGGGAGACTAGCCTTTGCTGCTCTTGTAAGCTTACCTCAAACAAAAGCTGCTTTGATTTTCGTGAAAGCAAACCAGCATAAAACCCGAACACAAAGGATCAGAAATGGAAAAATCTCCTACACAAAGAAAGCCACCTTGAAGAAGGTGGCTTTCTTTGTGTAGCGTATAGGTATGCTTAAATTACTTGCTTCTCTCCATCAAAGCTGACAGGTTTGCTTTCTGATTATTTAGCTGAGTATACTTAAAGTCGTCGCCCCCTTTGAAAGCAGCACCTTGGAGCTTCATTGGGTCCGCTAGCTTTGCATACTTGAAATTGGCCAGCCCGCCGAAAGTCGCTTTTTGGAAGTTCACGCCATCAGGAAATTTCGCATACTTGAAGTTGGCTTCTTTGCTGAAAGTTGCATTGCTGAAGTTTGCTGCACCAGGGAAGCTTACGTACTTGAAATTGGCTTCGCCGCCGAACGTGGCCCGGCTATAATCAGCGGGGTTGGAAAACTTGGTATACTTGAAATTCGCCTCATCTGAGAAACGGCTCCCGCTAAACGATGCCTGCCCTTTGAATTCAGCATATTTAAACTCACTCTTTTTTTCAAATACACAGTTTTCGAACCGAACATCCCGCTCAAAATTTGTATTGTATACTTCGTTAGACGAGTTATTTATATTCAGGGCTCCCTTATCGGGATTAAAGTAGGCCAGCACATCGCCCTTAAAAGTACAGTTTGTGAAAGTAAGGGGTGCCGTTACCGTACTGATGTGCTCCTGGGTGCTGTACTTATCAGACTTATCCTTCTTCAGCTTCATGTTCTGCAACTTGGTCATGTCCAGGTCGCCTACGATCTCGGCATTTTTGTAAGAAACGGTCTCCCCACGGTTTATTTTGGCCAGAACTTCTGACGCATTGACCTTGGTCTGAGCCCAGGACAGAAGCGGCAACATCAGCAAAAGAAAGAGTAGCTGTACTTTTTTCATCGGAATATCTGCTTAAGGTTAGAGGATATGTTTTTATTGATTCCTGACCTAAAGATGAGAGCCGAAGCAGAAAGGTTGCCTCACGGAAAAATATTATACTGCTGGGTATACCCGGCACTGGTCCGGGCCGTGAGCAGGCAGGTATAGCTATACCTGCGCAGGCCAACAAGCCGGACTATTCCTCCAGCAACTGCACCACCACTTTGGCGACTATCCAATAAGAAAAGAAACTGAACAGGAAAACCATGCAGAAGATCATGGCGGCCTCCAAAACATCTGCGCCGATGCTGCCGCCGGTATAGCCTGCCAGAAGAAGGGGAAGAAAAAAGCCAAATGCAAAAATCAATCTGATCGTTTTTCCGGAGAGGTGCTTCAGCTTTTCCATGGTAGCGCTATATTTATTTATTCATATTCAGGTATAACGTAAAAGCTCCCCCATCGGTTTGGATCAATATATAACACTATAAAAGAAAAAGGCACCACCCTTGCAGGATGATGCCTCTGTATGATTTACTCAAAATGCTACCTAGATATGAAGCGCACGGTTATCTGTCGCAGCTAAACAGGCTTCTTTCATAGCTTCGGCATAGGTCGGATGTGCGTGGCTCATGCGGGCAACATCCTCGGCAGAAGCACGGAACTCCATTGCAGTTACAGCTTCTGCGATCAGGTCGGCTATACGCGGCCCGATCATGTGCACGCCCAGAATCTCATCGGTTTCCTTGTCGGCCAGTACCTTCACAAAACCGTCGGTGTCCATAGACGCTTTGGCGCGGCCGGAGGCTTTGAACGGGAATGAACCGGTTTTGAAAGCTCTTCCCTGCTCCTTCAGCTGCTCTTCGGTAAAACCAACACCCGCTACTTCCGGCCAGGTATAGACCACACCCGGGATGAGGTTATAGTTGATGTGCGGCTTCTGCCCTACGATCTGCTCGGCTACCAGCACACCTTCTTCCTCGGCTTTGTGCGCCAGCATAGCGCCGCGCACCACGTCACCAATGGCGTAAATGCCAGGTACGTTCGTTTCCAGGTGGTCATTCACAGCGATCATGCCGCGCTCGCCCAGCTGCACACCCGCGTTCTCCAGACCAAGGCCTTCGGTGTAGGGCTTGCGGCCAACCGATACCAGCACGTAGTCGCCGTCAAATGTTACAACTTCACCCTTCGGATTTTCAGCCGTTACTTTCACCGCTTCGCCTTCATTGGTGGCGCCGGTTACCTTGTGGTTGAAGAAGAATTCGAACCCAAGTGTTTTCTTCAAGATGCGCTGCAGTTCTTTGCCCAGCGACCGGTCCATGGTCGGGATAATGGAATCCAGGTACTCCACCACCTGTACTTTTGTACCCAGACGCGCATACACCGAACCCAATTCCAGGCCGATCACGCCACCGCCGATCACGATCATTTTCTTCGGAACTTCTGTCAGCTCCAATGCTTCTGTCGATGTGATGATGCGCTTCTTGTCGATTGGTAAGAAGGGCAGTGAGGTTGGCTTTGAACCGGTCGCGATGATGGTCTTATCGGTCTCGATCTCCTGCACGTTTCCGTCTGTACCTGTTACCTGTATCTTATTTTTACTCACAAAGGAGCCAAGACCAAAGTACGTATCGATCTTGTTCTTCTTCATCAGGAAGGCGATGCCGTCGTTATTGGACGTCACTACACCTGCTTTGCGGGTGATCATCTGCTGGATGTTTACCTGCAGGTTTTCCAGTTCGATGCCGTGCTCCTTGAAGGTATGGGCCGCATTGTGAAAGTGCTCAGACGAATCCAGCAGCGCTTTGGAAGGGATACAGCCTACGTTGAGGCAGGTACCGCCTAATACATTGTACTTTTCAATAATGGCAGTCTTGAGCCCTAGTTGCGCGCAACGGATCGCTGCCACATACCCACCAGGACCAGAACCGATTACGGTTACATCGTATTTCATTGTCTTATACTTTTGAGAGCCAGGCTCTCGGTTTGCATTTGATTTCTCTGCTTTTGTAAACCCACCCCTGCCCCTCCCGAGAGGGGATTTTCTGCAGTACCCTAATTCCCCTCCCTGGAGGGGTTAGGGTGGGTATTCATCCTGTGAGATTACAATAAAAAGGAGGAGCAAACTTTGCCGCTTACCCCTCCTTCCTTATCTCAATAAATTATACGCCTAACAGCAATCTCATCGGATCTTCGAGCAGCTCCTTCACGCGTACCAGGAAGCTTACCGACTCACGGCCATCGATGATGCGGTGGTCGTAGGAAAGAGCCAGGTACATCATCGGGCGAATCTCTACTTGTCCGTTGACAGCAACCGGGCGCTGCACGATGTTGTGCATACCCAGTATAGCCGATTGCGGCGCATTGATGATCGGGGTAGACATCATTGAACCGAACACACCACCGTTGGTGATAGTGAACGTACCACCTGTCATCTCCTCGATCGACAATTTACCGTCACGTGCTTTCTTAGCCAGACGGATAACTTCTTTTTCAATGCCGTCCAGCGATAACTGCTCTGCATTCCGGATGACCGGAACTACCAGACCTTTCGGAGAAGAAACGGCAATGGAGATATCACAGAAATCATTGAAGATCATGTCATTGCCATCGATCTGTGCATTCACAGCCGGCCACTCCTGCAGGGCGACGGTACATGCCTTGGTGAAGAAGGACATAAAGCCCAGTCCTACTTCGTGCTTCTCCTTGAACTTGTCTTTGTACTTGGCGCGGATGTCCATGATCGGCTTCATGTCTACCTCGTTGAAGGTAGTGAGCATGGCCGTTTCGTTTTTCACCTGTACAAGACGGCGGGCCACTGTCTTGCGCAGTGAACTCATTTTCTCACGACGCTGGTTGCGCTCACCGGCTACAGCAGGGGCAGCAGTCGCCTCTTGCCTGGCAACCGGAGCCGCGGCAGGGGCAGCAGCAGGCTGTGCAGCTGGTCTTGTTTGTGCGTTTTGCGCGTCGTCTTTGGTGATGCGACCATCACGCCCTGAACCTTGCACATCAGCAGCGTTGATGCCTTTCTCTGAAAGAATTTTGCCTGCAGCCGGCGATGGGGTGCCGGAAGCATAGGTCTGAGCGCCTGATGGAGCAGCGGTAGCAGGTTGTGCAGCCTGCTGTGCGGCAGGAGCGCCTGGCTGAGTGGCTGCTTTTGCAGCGCCCGCGCCAGTACCCGCCACGATGCGGCAAAGTAAGCCACCGATCTCAACGGTATCGCCTTGCTGGGCTACGATCTGCAGGGTTCCGGCAGCCTCGGCTGGCAGTTCAAACGTGGCTTTATCTGATTCCAATTCTGCGATCACTTCGTCCCTTTCGACACGGTCTCCGTCGCTCTTCAGCCAGCTGGCAATCGTTACTTCTGTAATCGACTCGCCTACCGTTGGAACTCTCATTTCTATTGTTTCGCCGGCACCTTGCGCATCAGGGGCTGCAGGGGCCGGAGCAGCAGCTTCCTGAGCAACAGGAGCCGATGCTGCCGCAGCTGGCGCAGCGGGTGCGCTGGTTGCTGCACCATTTTGCTCGATGCGGCAGATCGTAGCGCCTACCTCAATGGTATCACCTTCCTGCGCAACAATACGTAAAATGCCTGCAGCTTCGGCTGGCAGTTCAAATGTGGCTTTATCAGATTCCAGCTCAGCTATCACCTCATCCATCTCCACACGATCGCCGTCTTTCTTTAGCCACTGGGCTATGGTTACCTCGGTGATCGACTCACCTACAGCAGGCACTTTAACTTCTAAGCTCATATTTTTTTATCAATTATGAATTACGAATTATGACTTACGAATGAGCAGGTACAAAAGCCTAAATCGCTTTGGATTCCCCCTTATACCCGCCCATCCATTTAGATTGCGAACGCGCGTTCAACGAGCTCTTGCTGCTCTTTGGCGTGTATCTTGTTGTAGCCTGTGGCAGGTGAGGCACTGGCTTTACGGGCCACTACATCTTCTACGCCGTTGCGCAGGATACGCAGGATGTACATCCAGCCGCCCATGTTCTCAGGCTCTTCCTGTACCCAGTATACCTTCGCGTTCTTATACTTGCTGAGTTCTGCCTCTAACTGTACTTTCGGGAATGGCGCCAGCTGTTCCATACGGATGATGGCCACATCTTTGCGCTTGTTCTTCTGCTGTTCTTCCAGCAGGTCGAAGTATACCTTGCCGGTGCAAAGCAGTATTTTCTTCACAGACTTGGCCGAAGCATACCCATCTCCGATCACTTCCCGGAAGCTGCCTTTCGTGAACTCGGAAACCGGAGAAACCACATTCGGGTGACGCAGCAGGGATTTGGGCGCCATGTTGATAGCAGGCTTACGGAATGGCAAGGCCAGCTGACGACGCAGAAAGTGGAAGAAGTTAGACGGCGTTGTTATATTTGTCACGAACATGTTGTTCTCAGCTGCCAGCTGCAGGAAGCGTTCAGGTCGGGCATTGGAGTGCTCCGGTCCCTGTCCTTCGTAGCCATGCGGCAACAACATGACCACACCGTTCATACGCTGCCACTTCGACTCGGTAGCTGCAATGAACTGGTCGATCATCACCTGCGCTCCATTGGCGAAGTCACCAAACTGAGCCTCCCAGATGACCAAAGCATTCGGGTTAGCCATCGCATAGCCAAACTCAAAGCCCAGGACGCCATACTCCGAAAGCAGGGAGTTGTAAATTTCCAGTTTTACCTGGTTTTCCTGTATGTAGTTCAGGTTCGAATACGGAGCGCTGGTATTGGCATCGCGCAACACGGCATGCCGGTGCGAGAAAGTACCACGCTGCACGTCCTGACCGCTTAAGCGCACGACTTTTCCTTCTGCCAAGATAGACCCGTAGGCCAGCAATTCGGCAGCAGCCCAGTTCAGCTGGCGGCTTTCGAAGAACATTTCCTTCCGCTCCTTCAGCAACTTCTCGATCTGCTTGAGCGGCTTGAAGCCTTGCGGAACATTGGAAAGCGCCTCTCCTACCTTGGCCACAATTTCTTCCGGAATGCCGGTCTCGGGAGACTGGTTGAAATCTTCCGGCTTGGAACGGCGCAGCTCCTGCCATTCCTTTTCCAAGGACTGGTAGTTATAAGGCAATGGCTTTTGCTTCACCATGTCCAGGCGATCCTGCAGCAACTGCCGGAATTCCTTGTCCATGTTCAGGGCCAGCTCAGCACTTATATCACCGTGGCTGATCAGCTCTTTGTTGTATACCTCTCTCGGGTTAGGGTGCTTGGAGATCAGGTTGTAAAGATGGGGTTGCGTGAACTTCGGCTCATCGGCCTCGTTGTGCCCGTGGCGACGGTAGCATACCATGTCAATGAAGATGTCGTTGCCGAACATCTGACGGTACTCGGTTGCCAGACGCACGGCAAACACCACAGCTTCCGGATCGTCGCCGTTCACGTGCAGCACGGGTGCGTCGATGATCTTGGCCACATCGGTACAATAGATCGAAGAGCGGGCGTCCTCAAAATCAGTGGTAAAACCTACCTGGTTGTTGATCACAAAGTGGATCGTACCGCCGGTCTGGTAGCCTGTCAGCTTGGCCATCTGCGTTACTTCATACACGATACCCTGGCCGGCCACAGCAGCGTCACCGTGGATCAGGATCGGCACGATCTTACGAGGATCGCGCTCATACATGCAGTCGATCTTGGCACGCACAAAACCTTCTACCACCGGGTTCACCGCTTCCAGGTGCGAGGGGTTGGGAGCCAGTTTCAGATTAACCTTATTCCCGGATGGCGTATCGACCTCAGAGGAGAAGCCCATGTGGTACTTCACGTCCCCGTCACCCATGGTCAGGTCCGGCACAGCTGTACCTTCAAATTCAGAGAAGATCTGCTCATAGGTTTTGCCCATGATGTTGGCCAGCACGTTCAGGCGGCCACGGTGTGCCATACCTATTACGACTTCCTGTGCACCCAGTTCAGATGCCTTGTCGATGATGGCGTCGAGCGCAGGTATAGTGGTTTCGCCACCTTCGAGCGAGAAACGCTTCTGCCCCAGAAACTTCGTGTGCAGGAAATTCTCAAACACAACCGCCTCGTTCAGCTTGGAAAGGATCCGCTTCTTGTATTCTATACCTGGGTTGAAGTTCAGGGACTCGTTTTCTATTTTATTCTGAAGCCACTGCAGCACTTCCGGGTTACGGATGTACATGTACTCGTAGCCGATAGGGCCTTCATATATCTTTTGTACTGCGGATACAATGTCACGCAGTTTGGAAGGGCCGATGCCGATTATTTCCCCAACCTGGAAGACCGTATCCAGATCGGATTCAGAAAGACCAAAATCTTTCAGGTCCAGCATTGCCTTGCGGTCTTTGCGCTCACGCACCGGGTTGGTCTTGGAGCGAAGATGGCCACGGCTGCGGTAAGCGTATATAAAATTGCGAACCGCAACTTCTTTATCGGACTCCCCGGCTACAGCGGGAGCCTTGGCAGGTGCAGCTACAACTGCGCCATCCGTTTCATGCCCGTTTTCGTTGTAGGCGGTAGAGAAGTCATAGCCTTCGAAGAATTTGCGCCATCCGAAGTCTACCGACTCAGGATCCTGCTGATAAGCTTTGTATAACTCATCAATATAAGCCCCGTGCGCATTTGCGATGTAGGTATATTTATCCATAATTAGGTTTACGGCTGTGTGTAAAGGCAAAGTTAAGAGTATTTACAATAAATCAAACTTTATGCATTCGCATAAGCAAATACTCCTCTTTATCAACCGTATACCTGCAACAATATAAGACAATCCATATACATTAGCATTTTTCTAAAGCCCTAAGAAGTCATCTGCTCGAGTAGACATTGCAGTGCTGCATAGTTCCGCAAAAAAACAGGATCAAAGGCGGAAAAGAGCAGTTTCGGGAAGGATAGCGAGGCTTACATAACAGAAGAAGACAGAAGCCGCTATTTATAAGGTACTCTTTGATAGAGTAGGCTGCAAAATGCATGTTACTTTTACACAGCACTTTACACTTCTATCCATACTAAAACAGCCTGTGTTTGATTTAAAACAAAGAAAAGCCTATACCTTCCCTTCAACCCGGGTGTTACTTTGGCTCATAAAGTTTCCTTTGCTTAGGCTAATACTCTAACTAATTTCATATCATACAGTTAGCACGGATCGGAGCATACCTGGTAGTAGCAGTTAGACAGCCCCATCAGGCAAGAGTATACCTGTAAACGCTGCAGCTTTTGGATTTAGTGCTGGTTGATGAAGTCTGGAAAAATGTGGAGTTTATGTATAGCAAACTATTGGAGGATTTATCAGGGGCAATCGGAGCCCGGCGTCTCATTCAGTTGAGCTACGAAAACAAAATTCTGGTAGTGGAGCCTCACCTGGTCGGCAAAAACAAGGCTGATGAAGACTGCCTCTATGGCTGGATCAGCGTCGGCGTAGAACCTCACAAGGCAGAGACAGGCTGGAGGGTTTTTCTGCTGAAAAATATAAGCCACTTTAAACTGCTCGAGAAATCCTTCTCTAAAGCACGCCCCGGGTATGACCCCTATGATAACCGGATGAACCGCATCTACTACAGGTTCTGATCTTACGCGCAGCCCTTCCGCACAATCTTTCATTCCCATCCCTGCATCAGCCAGATTACTTAGATTAGCTTTGTGCTTCCAGTCCCGGAACTGCACCTGGAGTTTCTGTTGCTCTAATGCTATTGCTTGACTAAAATATAGCGTGTTGTAACTATAGGCATGGATTAAAGTATTATCTTCAATAGCTTATCAATCAACACCTACTATGAAAAAGAATATTGCCTATGCGGCACTGCTCGGCCTACTGGCTTTCGCCTGTACCGAAAGCTCCCGGGAAGTAGCCGAAACGGAAGAGAAAGAACAGGTAGCAGAAAACGACAGCACCAACCTGCAACCGGCCCTGCAAAGTATAAATGCAAGTGATCTTCTGAAGCATACCAAGGTACTGGCATCCGACGCTTTTGAAGGGCGTGGCCCCGGTACTGCCGGAGAGGACTCCACTGTCAACTACCTTACCCGTGAATTCAAGCGCCTGGGGTTACAGCCCGGCAATCCGGATGGCACCTTTGTCCAGAAGGTACCTATGTTTGGTTTCACAGCCCAGCCGAAGGCATCTTTCACAGCCGGGGGCAAGACCATCAACCTGAGTTTTCCCAATGACTATGTTGCCGTATCCCGTCGCTTTGTGCAGGATGTCAATGTGAACAATTCGGACATAGTCTTTGTGGGCTATGGCATCGTGGCCCCGGAGTATGGCTGGGATGACTACAAAGGCCTGGATGTAAAAGGCAAAACGATCGTGATGCTCATCAATGATCCGCCTATCCCGAGCCCGAACAATCCGGACCAGCTCGATAGCACCATGTTTGGAGGTAAAGCCATGACCTATTATGGACGCTGGACTTATAAGTATGAGATAGCGGCCGAAAAGGGAGCCGCAGCTGCCATTATCATCCATGAGACTGGCCCGGCAGGCTATCCTTATGAAGTAGTCTCCGGCAGCTGGGGCCGCGAAAACTTTGACATCAGCAATCCGGACAAAAATATGGGCCTCCTTGCCGTTGAATCCTGGATAACTGATAGCAAAGCGAAAGAACTTTTCACCGCTGCCGGTACTAATTTTGACCAGCTGAAGAATGCAGCCAGACAGAAAGGATTCAAGCCTGTTCCCCTGAAAGCAAAGGCTAATTTTACGATTAAGAACCAACTGCGCGAGATTGAGTCCCGCAATGTGATCGCGAAGCTGGAAGGCTCTGACCCGGAGCTAAAAGACGAGTACATCATCTATACCGCTCACTGGGACCATTTGGGCAAGGATAACAAACTGAAGGGAGATCAGATCTACAACGGTGCGATGGACAATGCCAGTGGCACAGCCGGCCTTATCGAACTGGCCAAAGCTTTTGCTGCATTGTCTGAGAAGCCAAAGCGTTCTATTCTCTTCCTGGCCGTGACAGCGGAAGAGAAAGGTCTGCTGGGTTCCAAGTATTACGCTACCAACCCACTCTACCCGCTCAACAAGACACTGGCCAACATCAACATGGATGTGCTCAATGCTTATGGCCCTACAGAAGACGTCGTGGTGATCGGGTATGGCAACTCGACGCTGGAGGAAATACTGGCCCAGGCAGCCCATTCGCAAAACAGGCATATTGTACCGGAGTCCTCCCCAGAAAAAGGCTCCTTCTACCGTTCCGACCATTTTGAGTTTGCCAAGCAGGGGGTGCCGGCGCTATACGCCAAGTCCGGTGTCATAGGTCGTGGTCAGCCGGCTGACTTTATTACCAAGAAGCAGGAACAGTATACGGCTGCTGATTATCATAAAGTAAGTGACGAGGTGCGGGATGACTGGAATCTGGACGGAGCAATTGAAGACCTGCAGCTGTTCTTCCGGGTGGGCTATCGGGTGGCAAACGGCGCTACTTCTCCGGAGTGGAAAGAAGGCACTGAGTTTAAAGCCCGCCGCGATTCCATGCTGTCTGCCACCAGGCAATAGTTTATACCTAGCTACTTTGAAACAGCCTCCTGCTATACCCAAAGCAGGAGGCTGTTTTTATTTCATCATGCTACCTTCCTATACCTGACCTATACCTGAGTTGAGTCAATTCATCAAAGCGGACAAACATGCAAGCAAGACAAGCGTCGCAGTGCGTACCGACTTACGCTACAAAGCTGAATCAGCTTAAAAAAGTGCTAGTCAAAACTGTTTTAGCAGGAACGCATGGCTGGATATTTGAAATCGCAAGCAGTCATTCCTTCGTAAAATTATATCCTTCACCCACTGTTTTAATTCGTTCACCTAAGAAATAGATAATTTTTTAGTATCCCCTGGGTTACCTAACCGTATAAGCGGTATAAACAAGTACAAATTTCTTGTTTCATCAAATATAGAAAATTATGAAAAAGACAATAAAATTAGCTTTCGCAGCATTTGCATTCTTTGCCTTTACAGCCTGCGGTACTGATAATAATACAGCTACTGAAACTGATACTGTCGACGAAGTAGAAACTGACACGAATATGGATACAGACATGGACACTGACACCACTACCGTTCAGGATACTACCGTGAATGATGGTGTGGTGGATGATATCCCGGAAGAGAAACCAGTACAGTAATACATACAGATCACTCATGCAAGAGGTCTCTGTCATTCGTGGCAGAGACCTCTTTTTTTAGCTTGCCCCTGTGTATATGTGGTATAGGACAAGGATCGTACACAAAGAAAAAGCGGCAGAAGATGCGGATATGGCTTAATACTTATTTAAATTTAGCCAATGGAAAAATTACCTTTAACAGAGGATGGTGTCGCTATTGTAGTCATAGCATCTGATGAAGCATTACGTGAAGCGGCAACGCACTTGCAACATTGCCCTGAGCTCGCCCTTGATCTGGAGTTCGATCAAAACCGCTATACCTATGGTTTTAATCTCTGCCTTATTCAGATAGCTGACGGTAAAGGCACCTGCTATATCATTGATCCGCTTTTCATTCAAGATCTGAGCCCGTTTTTTGAGCTGATCGAGAACCCGGCGATCATCAAGATCATCCATCACTCTAATAACGACATCCTGCTCCTCAACAAGCTAGGTTGTCAGATAAGAGGTATAGTAGATACGGATGTGGCAGCCAAGATACTTAACTATGAGCGTTCTTCGCTGGCCACTGTTCTCAAAGAGGAATTTGACAAGGAAATAGACAAGTCGCAGCAGTCCAGTAACTGGAACAAACGGCCCCTTTCCGAAGAGCAGCTGCGCTATGCCGCTATCGATGTCATATACCTGCATAAGATAAAGGCAAAGCTGCTGGAGGAAATCGAGCGGCAGGGACGCATGCACTGGCTGGAGGAGGAAAACCACTTGCTGGAGCAGCTCCGGTATACCGAACCTGAAAACCCGCACCTCAGGCTCCGCCACGCTTTTCGCCTGAATTACTACCAGCAGTACATTCTCAAGGCGCTGTTTGCGTTCCGGGATGAGATGGCCCAGCAGTTCAACAAGCCTTCCCCTTTCGTTATACCCAATGACGCCCTGGTGGAACTGGCCAACAATGCCAATACGGATATACATGAATGGCTGAACCATACCCGAGGTATACATGGTAGCCTGAAGAAACCCAAGAATGAGCGCCTGTTAGAAGAGGCTTTGCAAAATGCCAAGCTAGCTGCCAAAGAGAATAATATCAGCCACGATTATCCGGAGCATCGCTTCCACAGGCCCATGCGGACGCCAGAAACAGAGCGACGCAAAGAGCAGCTGACTGAGGTGCAAAAACATATTATGGAGCAGTACGGAGAATACGCATCCAAACTCATCATCAACCAAAGCCTGATAACAGATTTCAGTCAAAGCGGGAGGTTGCGCTATACTAAAAAATATGCGACGGATATCGTATTACAAACTGCTCAGGAAATGGGTATGGCTATACCTCTCCTGGCACCGACTGATCCCAATAATCAACTAAACTAACTTACATCCTCCACCGAAAACGACTATACCTGATCATGCATGCATTTAGAAGAGAACATGACTTTCTGGGAGAAAAAGACATCCCTAATGAAGTTTATTATGGTATTCAAACCTTAAGAGCCTTAGAAAACTTTCATATCACGGGTATACCGATCTCGAAGGAGCCGTTGTTTATCAAAGCTTTTGCTTACGTTAAGAAAGCAGCTGCCCTGGCCAATGAGCAATGTGGTGTACTGAACCGCGAAGTAACGGATGCGATCTGCTTTGCCTGCGATAGGTTGATTGCCGGCGAGTATCTGGATCAGTTCGTAACGGATATGATTCAGGGTGGAGCAGGCACTTCTGTTAACATGAACGTGAATGAGGTGATTGCCAACATCGGCCTTGAATATTTGGGACATGCAAAAGGCATGTATCACTTCCTGCACCCGAATAATCATGTGAACTGCTCTCAATCCACGAACGACGCTTACCCTACAGCTTTCCGACTGGCTTTGTATTGGAAAATTCAGAGTTTTAAGCAAAGCCTGGAGGCCTTGCAAAAGTCTTTTGCTGCCAAAGGAGAGGAATTCAAAGTCGTATTGAAAATGGGTCGCACCCAGCTTCAGGATGCTGTTCCGATGACATTAGGCGCCGAGTTCAAAGGTTTCTCTACAACTATCAGAGAAGACATTCAACGCCTGGATGAAGTGAAGATGCTCATCTGTGAGATCAATATGGGGGCAACTGCTATTGGTACTTCCATCAATGCCCCGGAAGGATATCCTCAGATTGTAACGAATATATTAAGAGAACTCACACAAGTACCCGTTGTGCTGGCTGAAGATCTGATAGAAGCTACCTGTGACACGGGTGCCTATGTACAGGTATCGGGTGTGATGAAGCGATGTGCGGTCAAGGTCTCCAAGATTTGCAATGACCTTCGCCTGTTATCTTCTGGCCCAAGAGCAGGCCTCAATGAGATCAATTTGCCCCGCATGCAACCCGGCTCTTCGATCATGCCAGGCAAAGTGAATCCTGTTATACCTGAAGTGGTTAACCAGACCGCTTACTTTGTAATAGGAGCTGACATGACCATCACCATGGCTGCAGAATCCGGCCAGCTCCAATTGAATGTGATGGAACCTGTGATAGCCTTCAGCCTTTTCAGCTCGCTTACTTATCTGGAGAATGCCTGCTATACCTTGCAATCTAAATGCATAGACGGGATAACAGCGAACGTAGAGATCTGTAAGAACATGGTTATGAATAGCATTGGAATTGTTACGTCACTCAATCCGATTCTAGGCTACGAAGAAGCATCTTCGATCGCGAAGGAAGCACTAGCCACCGGTAAGTCTATTCATGAAATAACTGTTTTGGAACGCAAGAGAATCACCCAGGCAAAGTGGGAGGAAATCTTCTCCATGGATAACCTGATCAACCCGAAGTTCATTAACTTCTGATCTATACAATTAAGCTAAACAGAAAAGGCTCCTTATTATTTAAGGAGCCTTTTCTGTTTGGTACTGATTTTATTAATAGGATTGTGCCTTCATACAGGTATAAAGAGATTTTTCCAAAGGTTGCTGCTTCAATGGCTTCCCGCTGACAAATCTTACCTACTATCTATTTATCGAGCTAGGAAGACAGTGCTGTTAAAGCAGCTATCATGACTACTTCCTCACACACCTCTACTTAATTGTAAGAGAGCAAATAGAAGAGCTTCTCTTTCTCTTCAATCCATCCAGAATGGTTAGCAGCACGTTTTGCTGGCAGCCAGTTTGTACCTATAAGAAAGCTACTAAGGATTGCTGCATTATACCTTTTCTCTTCCTATTAATGCTTCTCTCTGCTTTTGTATTTACTGCCCTACGATCACCCTGCGCTCTTAATACACCTCCTATATACCTCTACCAGCCCCGCTTCCGTTCTGATCATCAACGTCTTCCCGGACCAGGGGTGGAGGGTGGCTATAAACGGCAACACCCCTTGCCGTTGGGG
>NZ_JSYF01000354.1:0-4060 GCF_054824225.1 Pontibacter sp. HJ8 | reverse complement strand
ACCGGCAGATCCGGCCGGGAAGCAATATTCTAAATAATGTACAATCGATAGATTCCATAATATAAAACTTTTACTATACTTCGCAGTATAGTAATTCATAGCTGGCTTACACTATACGCCTGTTCACATGCTGCTGCGACCAACAGACTTATTATTTATTTCTCACCCATTAAAATATAGTTAACTTTGCCTCTCTATAACCCAACAGAACTAATGGAGGCTATAAAAGAAACCAACTTCTCCTTCACCGGACAAACCGGTTTTTACAAAGGCAAAGTTCGCGATGTCTATTACTTTGAAGACCAGCTGGCTGTTGTGGCAACGGACAGGATCTCAGCCTTCGATGTGGTACTGCCCCGGGCCATACCTTACAAAGGGCAGGTACTGAACCAGATTGCCAGCATCAACCTGAAAGCTACTGCTGACCTTGTACCCAATTGGGTCATCTCGGTACCCGACCCGAACGTTACGATCGGCTACCGGTGTGAGCCTTATAAAGTAGAGATGGTGATCAGAGGCTACCTGGCCGGCCATGCCTGGCGGGAGTACAAAGCGGGCCGGCGCGTAGTATGCGGCGTAGCCTTGCCGGAGGGCCTGCGCGAGAACGACAGACTCCCGGAACCGATTATCACGCCTACGACCAAAGCGGATGAAGGACATGATGAAGATATTTCGCGGGAAGAAATCTTAGCCAAAGGCATTGTATCTGAGCAGGAATATCTTAAATTAGAAGCTTATACCAGGCAGCTGTTTGCAAGAGGCACGGAATTGGCAAAACAAAAAGGACTGATACTGGTTGACACCAAGTATGAGTTCGGAAACTACAAAGGCGAGGTATACCTGATCGACGAGATCCATACCCCTGACTCCTCCCGCTACTTTTACAACGAGGGGTACGCAGAACGTCAGCAGCAGGGTGAGCCTCAGAAGCAGTTGTCCAAAGAGTTCGTACGGCAGTGGCTGATCGAAAACGGCTTTCAAGGCAAGGATGGACAAGCTATACCTGAAATGACGGATGAAGTAGTGCAGCGTATCTCCGAAAGGTATATAGAACTTTACGAGGTTTTTACCGGCCACGCCTTTACAAAAGAAAATTATACCGATGTGCTCTCACGTATTGAGAATCACATAGTAGAAAACATTTTTACCACAAAAAATTAGAATAATTAACCTGGATTTTGGTACATTCGCGTTTAAATCCTTACTGGTAGATCTATGAAGTACACGATTGATAAGAAAGAAAACTACACCATAATCACGATAGATGAGAAGAAGCTGGACACTTCAATTGCTCCGGATCTGAAGTCTGAGTTCGTGAAATTGAATGCCGAAGGGATCACCAATCTGATTCTTGACCTCAATAACGTTAAATATACTGACTCCTCGGGGCTTAGCTCTATTCTGATAGCGAACAGACTTTGCAACTCTTCCAACGGCCTGTTGATTCTGACCAGCCTGCAGGACCACGTAATGAAGCTGATCACCATCTCCAAACTGGAGTCTGTGCTGAACATCCTTCCTACGGTAGAAGAAGCAATTGACCGTGTGTTCCTGCACGAAATCGAGCAGGACCTGACGAACAAGGAAGACTAAGCATAGGTGGTTTTGTGGATTTCGAACTCAGAATTCTTGGCAGTTCGTCGGCCACACCATCGGCAAACAGACATCATACAGCACAGCTGTTAACGATCGACAATCAGTACCATCTGATTGATTGCGGTGAGGGTACACAAATGCAGCTGATGCTTTACAAGATAAAGCATCAGCGCATTTCCAACATCTACATAAGCCACATGCATGGGGATCATTATTTTGGTCTGCCGGGCTTGCTCTCAACCATGCACCTGCAGGGCCGCCAACTCCCCCTCCACCTTTACGGACCGCCCGGCCTATCCGAAATCCTCAGTCTGCAGTTCAAATACTCCGGCACCAACCTGAGCTTCAAGCTGATCTTTCATGAGCTGGATACCACCTCTTACCGTAAAATTTACGAAGACAAAAAAATCACGGTGCACACCATTCCGATGGAACACCGGGTCCCTTGCTGCGGTTTCCTTTTCCGCGAAAAGCCAAAGCCGCGTCCGCTCATAAAAGAGAACCTGCCCGACTTCCTTACCCCGCCGCAACTGGTTCGCCTGAAATGGGGCGAGGACATACGCGATGCGAACGGAAACATTCTGGTGCGCAACCAAGTCGTCACCCTCGAGCCCAAGCGCAGCCGCAGCTATGCCTATTGCTCCGACAGCCGCTACAAGCCCGAACTGCTCAACTACCTGCGGGGCGTAGACCTGCTCTACCACGAAGCGACCTTCACCGACGACCTGCGCGAGCGGGCCCACTATACCTTCCACAGCACAGCCCGGCAAGCCGCTGAGATGGCCGCCGCCGCCCAGGTACGCCACCTGCTGCTCGGCCACTTTTCCGTGCGCTACAAAGACCTCACTCCCCTGCTTTCGGAAGCACAGGAAATATTCCCCAAGGCAGATCTGGCCGTGGAAGGCAGTATTTTTTGTGTGCGGGAGTAGCGCTATACCTATACCAACAAAAAAGAGCCGCGAGGGCTCTTTCTTTTAATGCGGAATCGACAAAGCTTACTTGGCCATCTGGGCGATTTTTTCAAGCGGCAGCGAATTCACCATCTTCAGAATAGTGTCTTCCTGGGTATCATCCGCTCTCAGTGTCAGCAGGGTATTCTGCAGCGGAATCTGTAGCTCATAACCGGTCTTTGTTCCTTCTCCTTCTACCTTGTTCAGCACTGCCTTATACCCCTGCACCTTGACTACCTTTTGGGTGCCATCTCCACTATTCGCAATAAAAGGTATAGACAGCATTGCCTGCAGCGAGTTGATTAGCGGGGAATTGTTAATGATGTCCAGGGTAGTCATTTTAGCCTCGGAACCGTAGGTGCGGTGCACATACAGTCCCATGCCCATACCGCCACCTGAGCCTGTCACGTTGTCGTCCTTTACGTTGGCTGTTCTGTCCTCCATTTTGGCAGGGAGCAGCTTGAGTATCTCTTTGCCTATCTCCATGTCCAGGTTGCGGAGCATCTGCTCCATTGCGAAGCGGGAATTGCTCAGGTCACCAGAGGCGTAGGCCGTCTGGGCCTCTTTCATGCTCTTGCTGAAGTCCTGGCTATTTGCTGCGGTTGAAAAAAGCATCAGGAGAAGTATAGCGATCGTATTTTTCATATTGCATTTAGTTCTTTAAAAATCTATGAACTCTATTTCTCACCCAACATTTTCTTGATACCGTCAATGTCAACGGCATTGGCTGCGGCCATCACTTCCTGCTCGTTCTTGAAGTTTACTGCCTCATACACTAGCATAGAAGATTGCCCCATCGGCACGGTCAGTGTATAGCCACTCGCGTCATCGTATTCGATTACGGCCCGGTGTCCCTTTACCTTCGTCTGCTTCCAGTTCTGCTGCTCGCCGGAGGTCTGTGCGTAGCCGCCATTCGCCAGGTAGGCGTTCACAGCTGACAACATGAGGGCATTGTTGGCTACCATTACCCGAAGCTCTTTTTCGTTCCCGTCCGTGTACTGCCGCGTGATGGACAGGCCGGTCCAACCCCAGCCGCTGCTGGCCACCTGCTCCACACTGTTGTCTTTGTTCAGGCCACTGATCGTCTCTGGCAAGGACTTGAGTATCTTCTGCCCTATCTCGAGCTCAACGCCCAACATAGCCTGTTGTACGGCATAGCGTGCCTCACCATAAGTACCGGCTTTGTAGGCCTTGTCGGCATCTGTCAGATGTAGTTTCACATCGGGCGGTGTCGAAATCAGACCTTCTCCCCCTTTGTTATGTGCCCTGCTGCCTGCTGCTTTAGCCTCCGGAGTTCCTGAGCCGAGACCAGTCTTTTCCTGAGCCGACTTATCCAACGCCTGCTCTGCCAGATTGCCTGCCTTTTGCTTTAATTTATTTAACACACCTCCCTGAGCAGATGCCTCCTGTAAGGCTAGGCAAAGGCAAAAACTAATTACTAAAACACATGTATCCTTCTTTTTCATAACAACGAGATAAGTGATTGTAAAACAGCTCCAAAGCCTGAAGATACT
>NZ_JSYF01000353.1:0-8129 GCF_054824225.1 Pontibacter sp. HJ8 | reverse complement strand
TTTAAACTCGCTGACCGCTCAAACACAAAACCGTCATTTGCCCACTTTGTTAAAGCCGTTGCTTTGTAGTTGAGGTTGTAAGTATGCCTTGCTATACCTGACAGCTATACCTCAGCTATATTGCCTATACCTGATGAATAGCAATGGCAGCAAGTCCCCCTTCGAAGGGGGCAGGGGGATGTCTATCAGTAGCTATGCAACTAGAATTATCGAACTGGAAAGGTTGGCTCCCCTCAAGGGGGTAGGGGCCCTCGAAAAGGATAAGGAGAGGCAGGGGTGGTTGGACCCGGAACTGCAGGGAAGATTCACCCAGACACTCGCAGGAGCTGCGCTACTGCGAGGTCCTGACCGGCTATACCTATACCGGGTGCACGGATCCGGATAGGTCGCGACCTGTCCCTACATAATCCTGTGAATCCTCAAATCCTGTTTCTGACAGAAAAACAACAGCGACCGCTGCAGCCACCTTCCTCACAACATTTCTTAACTTGCATCCCCAAGACTCACGTACTCTACCACATGAAAGGAGATATCGCTGCTATCAAAGCCCTGCTCGATGACCGGGTTGAGAAGTATAATCAGCCTGCGTTTATACCCAACGATCCGGTTTCCATACCGCATCGTTTCACTCGCAAGCAGGACATTGAGATCAGTGGGTTCTTTGCATCTATCCTGGCCTGGGGGCAGCGCAAGACCATTATCAACAATTGCCTGAAACTGATGGAGCTGATGGACAATGCGCCTTACGATTTCATTCTCAACCACCGGGAACAGGACCTGACGCGTTTTCTGGGCTTCAAACACCGTACGTTCAACGACACCGATCTGCTATACCTGCTGCACTTCTTCCGGTGGTACTACCAGCAGCACGAAAGTCTGGAAACAGCCTTTACCGGGGAACAGAACCAAATTAAGACGCAGAAGGAGCGGCTGGAGTATTTTCATAACCTGGTCTTCAGCCTGGAGGATGCCCCGCACCGTACCCGCAAACACATCTCGACACCTGCCCACAAATCCGCCTGCAAGCGCCTGAACATGTATTTGCGCTGGATGGTGCGCCACGATACCAAAGGGGTCGACTTTGGAATCTGGCACACGCTGCAGCCGGCAGACCTGGTATGTCCCTGCGATGTGCATGTGGAGCGGGTGGCCCGCCGGCTTGGCCTCATCACCCGCAAAGGCATGGACTGGCAAACCGCCGAAGAACTGACTGACCATTTGAGAGCGTTCGACCCGTTGGATCCGGTGAAGTATGACTACGCCCTTTTTGGACTTGGAGTAGAGGGAAAGTTTTAATGGAAGATAAAGGGTATATCTCACTGATTACCAATTTGCAAATATCGGTTGATGCGTGGGCGAATTCTATCTGCATTGACTCCGGGCCAGGCGCTGCGATTCTGATTGCAGCAGCAGGAGAGGTGCTCTATGCCAAAGGATTCGGAGTGGCCGATCTATCCACCGGGCAGCCGATCACACCTGCTACCAACTTCCGGATGGCATCCGTCTCCAAGCAATTCACGGCCCTGTGTGTGCAGCTATTGGAGCAGCGGGGCATGCTTTCGTATGAAGATAAGCTGCTGCAGTTCTTTCCCGGTTTTAGCTCTGTTGGCGAAAGCATAACGATCCGCCACCTGCTTACCCATACCTCCGGGCTGCCGGATTACGAAAACTTTGTAGCGGAAACACGCGACAGCCAGGTGCGGGATGAGGAAGTGCTGGAAATTGTCGCAGCACAGCCGGCCACTTACTTTGTGCCCGGAACAAAATACAGGTATAGCAACACAGGGTATGTCCTGCTGGCACTTATCGTGGAGCAGGTATCCGGGCAGCCTTATTGCGACTTCCTGCAGGCAAATATTTTCACCCCGTTGGGCATGCACCACACGACGCTCTATGCGAGCGGGAAAGCTATATCGAACAGGGCCCTGGGCTACGCAAAGGATCAGGACGGGCAAATTGCTTTCTCCGATCAGGGCACCTGCACAGCTACCAAAGGTGATGGCTGTATCTATACCTCCGTGCAGGATTACCTGCAATGGCACCAGGCGCTTGGCAGCTGTTCGGAGTCAGGTATAGCGCCTGTTTTGGGTGACGTGTGTTTTCCTCTGGACGGGTATGCGCATGGTTTTTACGGCATGGGCTGGTTCTTCTCAGGGCGCAGCTCAGGAGGAATGGAAATGTACCATACCGGCAATACCAGCGGGTTCAGCAACTTGGTCATCCGCATACCGGAACACGATGTGCTGATCGCCTGCTTTTCCAATCTGGCGGATAACCCGCATTTGCTCACCGGCTTTCTGGATACGCTGCAGCCTTTTCCGTTGCTGCGCCCTGAGACCTCCCTGGTTAGAAACCTGCTGCAGCTGACGCGGTAGGAGAGTAGCAGGTATAGAGGGGAAATATTCGTGCAGGTGAGGCCATAGTCCTGTCTGCATAATTCTGCATAATAATGTGCGGGGCCATGATTTCACTGGCTTTTCGGCGATTCCTTTGACCCTACTTTCGGGCTGAAGATACATGGGCTTAATTTCCACGGTAGCTGCCCGCAAGCATTTATGGCTCCGCACCCCACTATTATTCCATGTTCCTAAGCCACCACGACATACCTGGTCCTGGCTATTTTGTTGAATGGGGTATAAAAGGATCTTCACCCTCTCTTTCAGCTAAATCAATGTTAAGCTGTTTTGCAAGCGCAGCGAAATCGTCGTTCCCAGAATCGGTTCTTGGTAATTGAATGTACAGAGAGTTAATTAAAATGTAAGGCTTATTCAGGTTTTCATGACGCCTGCTGGCCAAGCAGTAACCTGAAACCGAACACATGGAGTTCGCCTTGCATAAAATCTAAGTCTCCTGATCGCTTAAAACCTAGTTTTTCATACATCTTCCAAGCCGTTTGCATGGCCTTTGTGCTATGGATGATCACCTGGGACAGTCCGCTTTTAGTTGCTTTCCGGATGCATTCGTTTGTTAAAAGTTTCCCTATACCTTGTCCTCTAAAAAAAGGGTCGACGGCTAATAACCTGAACCCGGCAGCATTTTTTTCTTCGGTAGCTGTTCCGCCAGAGCCATAATATTGCATATCGTTGAAGTAAACGACTGCACCTGCTATGTTGTCGGTAGCAGTTACTGCTACCAGGAGTTCCGTTCCTGGGGTATGGGTTAAATCGCCTATGTTGTACAGCATGTCGTAGTAGGCGGGCTGTTCCGTTTCTTTTGGGAAGCCTTCCAATTGGCTGTATACGCGTACCAACATTTTACCTATGGCCGCATATTCGTTTGACTTGGCGCTCCTGACACGATAGGCCTGCTTACTCATGTTCAGAAAGGCTACTGTACCGCAATCTTCAGAACCACCTTCCGCACATTCTCCTCCGTTATCATAGCTGCATGCGCATCATCGGGGTAGAAGATCGTGAAGGAGCCGGCCGGCACGTCAAACCAGAAAGCAGGCTTATCCGGAAAGAAAGCAGCGTCGCGTTCCTCCTGATACGGATCATTCGGGGCTTCACATTGCGCCATGTCTTTCCAACCCATGTGGTCCGTACCGGAAATTATGTACTGAATGTCGATGTACTTCCGGTGCACCTCCAGCTTGGCGCTTTTCTCCGGTATACCGGGTCCATCCGATATAATGGCAAATAATTCTTTTCCGACGATGGGATGTTGGCCAAGGGCAACTGTTTTCAGGTCAGTCTCCTGCAGAAAACGGAAAGCCTGCTCGAACAAGGGATGCAGGCAGGTATAGCGGGAAGCGTTGGCTAGTTTATCGAGAACCATGTTTTGAGTTTGAGAGTTAGAAAGTTTAAGATGAAAGTTCTGAGTCTTGAGTTCTGAGTCGCGAGTTAAGCAGAAGGCTCTAAAAAACTCAGAACTCCAGACTCGAAACACAGAACTAAACCACAGGTTTTACTTGTTATAAAATGCTAAATTTGCGTTAAATTAAGAGATAAGAATTGATCTATCCAGAAAACTTTGAAATAAAAATCGGGTTCGCACAGGTGCGCGAAATGCTTTCAGAGCTTTGCCTGAGTCCGCTGGGCCGCCATTTTGTGAACCGCATGCAGTTTCTGAACCGGCACGACCTGGTGCAGCGACTTTTAGAGCAAACCAAAGAATTTAAACAACTCCTGGAGTCCGACGCCGAAATTCCGCTGCAGCACTACTTTGATGTAACGGCTTACCTCGACCGGGCAGCCATTGCAGGCGCTTACCTGGATGTGCTGGCATTCTTCGAAATCAAGATGTCGCTACGCACCATCCGGGATTCCCTGCGCTTTATTTCCAGCACGGAAGAAGGTACCTATGAAGCCCTGAAGGCGCTGGGAGCGAACATCCTGGTGGAGCGTTCCCTGATCGCGGCCCTCGACAAGGTGGTCGATGATGCCGGTGCTGTCCGGGACGATGCCACCCCGGAACTGCAGCGCCTGAAGCGGGACCTGATCTCGCAGCAGGGGGTATTGCGCAAGTCTATCAGCTCCATCATCCGGCATGCCAAAAACGAAGGCTGGACACCCGGCGATGCAGAACCTACCATACGCGGTGGCCGCCTGGTTATACCTGTGATTGCCGAGCACAAGCGTCGCCTCAAGGGATTGATCCACGATGAGTCGAATACAGGGCAGACGGTATACATTGAGCCGGAGTCTATTTTTGAGCTCAACAACGACATCAAAGACCTGGAGAATGCCTATCACCGGGAGCTCATCCGCATCCTGATGGGGCTGACCAACACGCTGCGCAACTACATCCCGGAACTTCGCAAGGCCTACCAGTACCTCGGCCTGCTGGACTTTATCCGGGCCAAAGCTGCTTTTGCGCGTCGCGTCGAAGCCTCTATGCCCAAACTGCATAAGTTCCCGCATATCAGCTGGAAACAGACGGTGCACCCTTTGCTATACCTGTCGCACAAGCAACTGGGCAAACCTACCGTGCCCATGGACCTGGAGCTGAACCGCGACCAGCGGTTATTGCTGATCTCGGGGCCCAATGCCGGAGGTAAGTCGGTGAGTCTGAAAACAGTGGGCCTGGTGCAGTACATGCTGCAGACCGGTATGCTGATTCCCGTGGGAGATAACTCCGAAGCGGGTATTTTCCACGACATCTTCATCGACATCGGGGATGAGCAATCCATCGAGAACGACCTGAGTACGTATAGCTCGCACCTCACCAACATGAAAAAGTTTGTGACCGTGGCCGATAACAAAAGCCTGGTGCTCATCGATGAGTTCGGTACGGGTACGGAGCCGGTGCTGGGTGGCGCCATTGCCGAGGCAGTGCTGCAGAACCTCAACGACAGCAAGGTGTTTGGGGTGATCACCACGCACTATACCAACCTGAAGAACTTTGCCGAGCGCACACCCGGTATTGTGAACGGCGCCATGCGCTATGATCATAAAAACCTGCAGCCGCTCTACCAGCTGGAGATCGGCAAGCCAGGTTCCTCGTTTGCCATCGAGATCGCCCGTAAGATCGGTTTGCCCAAGCACATCATGGACAAAGCCAGCAGCCTGGTAGGCAAGGACAAGATCCGCTACGATCGCCTGCTGGAGGAACTGGAGACGGAGAAGCAGGAACTGGAGAAAAAGCTGCGGGAGGCAACTGCACTCGAGCTGAAGATGAAACGCTCTGTAAAAGAGTATACCGACCTCAAGAACTTCCTGGAAGAAAGCAAGCAGGACGTGATGCGGGAAGCCAAAGGCAAGGCGAAGTTGTTGCTCAAAGACGCCAACCAGAAGATCGAATCAACGATACAGCAGATCAAGCAGAGCCAGGCCGAGAAAGAGCAGACCAAGCAGGCGCGCCGCGAACTGGAAACCTTTGCTACCGAGGTGGTGCGCAAAGAAGAACCACGCCCGGCCCACAGGCGCATCGCGGCTCATGCCGGACCTCTGAAAGAAGGGGATACGGTAGGCCTGATCGGGCAGGATTCCATCGGGCAGATCGTGGGTATAAAAGGCAAGACAGCAGAAGTACTGTTCGGCGGGCTGAAAACGATCGTGAAAGTAGATAACCTGGAGCGCCTCGAAGCACAGACCACGAAGCAAAAGAAAGCCAAAGCAGAAGTTTCGGAAGGCTATACCCGTGGCATGAACATCACGCAGCGTATGGCCGACTTTACAACCACGCTCGATATCCGGGGAGAATTCGCAGAAAACGCGCTCCACAAGGTGATGAACTTTACAGACGAGGCGATCATGCTAGGTATACCCGAGATCAAGATCGTGCACGGACGCGGCAACGGCATCCTGCGCCAGGTGGTGCGCGACTACCTGTACTCGGTGCGGGAAGTCGCCAGTGTGGGCAGTGAAGCAGAAGAACGCGGCGGCGATGGGGCTACCCTGGCGGTGCTGAAGTAGGTTTACTAAATTGATATAAAAACAAAAGGCTCCTGAACGTAGGAGCCTTTTGTTTTATCTGCTGAATCTTATTTCAAGCGTTACTGGTTCTTCCTCTTCAAACTCGATCGTCTGCTCCAGGTAAAGTTCCGTGCTGGTCAGCTTGATTATCCGAGATGTATATTCATCCTCAGTTCCCTTGTCATGCAGGATGGACTGCTCGTTATCCGTAAACTCCCAGGTGCCACTCAGGGTCATGCGCTCATATCTGTCTGCGTACGTACCTGCTTTGTCATACTTTACTAAATTCTTTTTGATGTCATAGCCCGTTTCGTCTATGAACATTCT
Organism: Pontibacter sp. HJ8; assembly: GCF_054824225.1. Taxonomy (NCBI): domain Bacteria; kingdom Pseudomonadati; phylum Bacteroidota; class Cytophagia; order Cytophagales; family Hymenobacteraceae; genus Pontibacter; species Pontibacter sp. HJ8. The sequence goes on along the minus strand of NZ_JSYF01000353.1, from coordinate 1,446 downwards.
GGAAATATCCTGGCCATACGCCCAGATGGAAACACCCGTCCATTGTCCCGCCGTCAGGAGGTCTCTTTGGGAAGGCTCATTGTCATCGTCGTCCTTGCTGCATCCCGACAGCGAGGTCATCAGTAAGGCGGCGAACAGGAACGTGAAGAGTCTAAGTTTACTCATATTAAATTGTACAGTTTAGTTTCAGGCTAAACTTAGGGATTAATGGGCTAATTTGAAAGGAATAATGTTTTCAGGAAGTTGAGGTGGATAAAACCCTTTTAGTATCAACATATTACGGTAGAGAAGCATAAAAATATACCTGTTCTGTCCTTCCAAAGTTGGATACTGAAAACGGAATTTTCCGGAGTTATACCTTGGCATGAGAAACCTGTTAGCAGGTATAAGCATTTTTAAACTGAAGGATAGGCGGTATGACTTTTTCAAATGCCAAAGGCTCCGGTTACAGAGCCTTTAGCATTTGTAGAGCTTACGTATACCTTACTGAAAACTGATCCACACTTTGGCGTCTTTTGCGCTCACCAGGTCAAAGGTGTTGTTGCCGGTCCTGATCACATAATAGCCTTCCGGTATAACGAACTGATCGCGCGTTGCCTGCACGATCGGAGCGGCCTGTTCCGGCGTGGTTCCGAACTCTCCGGCGTAGGTAAAGATTATGCGGCCGTCGCTCGTGATTCGGGAGCGGAAAGCAGGGCCAAAAAATTTATCGTCCGTTGTAAAGAAGATCAGCCCGTCGTAAGGAGGGTCCACTTTGGTAAAGAAGGTAAGCAAACCCAGATTTTCGATAGAGCCAATGTTAAACGCATCTCTTGTACCCTCTACCGTGAAACCGCTTTGGCTGGTCCAATACTCGCCATTAGGAGGACTATAAAATGCCTGGGCTGCCTGCGGGTCTATTTTGGCGGGCTTGCTGGCTTCCTGTATGCTGCCTGCAGTGCCATTCACCGTCAGGTTGATCCTGTTACGGGCTTCATCAAACTGCAGCGCATTCAGGCTGGTGATGGTCTGGCCGCCTCTGACAAGCGGTTGCAGCAGCGTAATGCCCTCTTGGGTATAGTAGTAGCCCGTGGTTAAGGTTTTGACTTCATTTCCTTCTCCGTAAGTGAACGTGATCGTTCGGAGGGTAGTGTTTACGCTCATGTCAAAGGCCTGGCCGCCCACCACGAGCTGCTTAAAGTACAGGCTGAAATTGTTGATGCTCTCAAAAGCCCGGACATTTTCATTCACCCTGCCGATGTAGTTTGTGGCTTCATCGGCCGTGGCTTTGGTCAATACCAGCCTGCTGCCGTTGTAGTTGCCGACCAGCACCATAGAATCGGGTGTCACGCGGTCAAATGAAAATTCGAAGTCGGAGTACCTGCCCTGGCCAAAGTCACCCCCGCTTTTTGTTGCATCCGGATCGGCCAGCACGTGCAGGTAGGTATAGGTATCAAAAAGCAGGGA
>NZ_JSYF01000352.1:0-1251 GCF_054824225.1 Pontibacter sp. HJ8 | reverse complement strand
TAAAGCCACTTCCGGATTGACCGAAGGTGGCTTTACTTTTAGAAGTTCATCTTTTTACTTCAGCTTCTGCAGTGCTGCCCGCAGCCTGCCCAGCGATGCCTGTATCGTATCGAGGGATGCGCCGCCAACCGAGAGCCTGAACCAACCCAGCCCGGCATCGGAGCCAAAGGCAGAGAAGGGTACCACCGCCAGTTTGGCCTCTTCCAGTATATAGAAACTAATGTCTTTGCTGGTCTGCAGCGTATGGCCAGCCGGTGTTGTCTTGCCAGCCAGGTCCAACCGGGCCGATAGGTAGATGGCTCCCATAGGCGCGATGGCATCCACATTATACCCTTCGCTCTTCAACTCCTTGAAACCGTTGTAGAGCACATCCAGGCTTTGGCGTACCCGCTGCTTGAATTCATCCAGGAACACATCCACGGCCTCTGCCTGATGCAGAAAACGGGCTGTAGCGACCTGCTCGGCTTTTGGCGCCCAGGCTCCTACGTGCCCCAGTATGGATTTCATCTTGTCCATCACCACGGTTGGCCCGAAAGCATAGCCTACCCGCACACCCGTCGCAGCAAAGCATTTGGAAATGCCATCGATGTAGATCACATAGTCTTTCAGCTCCGGGCGCAGGTTTACCGGATCGTAGTGCTGCGTGTTGCCGAATGTCAGCATCCAGTAAATCTGGTCATACAGGATGTAGAGGGGCTTTTCGCCTTCAGCACGGGTTTTGTTTTCCGCTATGACCAGGTCGCAGATCTCTTCCAGGTCACTTTTGGAGAACATGGTGCCTGTCGGGTTGAGCGGTGAGCACAGTGCCAGCAGGGTTGCGCCTTTGAGGTGAGGTGCCACATCAGCAGCCGTCGGCATAAAATTGTTGTCCGGGCTGGTCTCTACCTGGATGGGGGTAGCGCCCGAAAGGTGACAGTAGTGGTTGTTGTTCCAGGAAGGAGTCGGGAACACCACCTTATCACCCGGGTCTATCAAAGCCAGGTATGCGGCATAAATAAGCGGACGTGATCCGCCTGCCACCAGTATATCATTTTCGGGATACGTTAAACCCAGCCGGTCCTTTGTGAAACTGGCTACCGCTTTGCGGAGTACAGCCACTCCATTGGCGGGTGGGTAATTGGTATTTCCTTCGGCGTAAGCCTCGGCTATACCTGCCCGCAGCTCATCGGGTATGGGGTAAATACTGGGATCGAAGTCGCCTATGGTCAGGTTGCATATCTGCTCCCCTTTGGCAATCATTGCGTTTACCTC
>NZ_JSYF01000351.1:0-17906 GCF_054824225.1 Pontibacter sp. HJ8 | reverse complement strand
TCCCCCTGCCCCCTTCGAAGGGGGACTTGCCGCCTTTGCTGTTATCTAGGTATAAGCAATATAGTAGAAGGTATAGCTGACAGATATAGCAGACATATTTGCACATCTGCTACAAAGCAACATCTTGAACCTGGTGCACCGTTGACGATTTTGTGTTTGAGCGTTCAGCGAGTTTAAAAGCGTCTTGATTCTTTTGCTTACTTTTCTCATCAAGGAGAAAAGTAAGTGCCCGCCGCACAGGCGAAGCGATACAACAAGACAAGTAGAGGTCTGATTAAGCCAAAACTACACAGCAGATACGTGCGGCAAGCTCGCACCAACAGAAGAAGCTATGCGGCAAGACTAGTTTAAGTCAGATAAAGCCGCAGCTACAAAGCAAACCAGGATAAGCTTACTTTTTATTACCTTGTGCAGCAGCAGCACACCCAAGCTATACCATGGCAAAAAAGAAGCGTCATCACTCGCGTCACAAAATTCTGGACAGGAAGATCGGCATCAGCCCGGGTACCCTCTTTGTAGCAGCCGAAGCACATGCTCCCCGGTATTTCCTGATGTCGTTCAATGAACACCTCTTCAAGGAACAGGAGTTTGTTTCGTATGCCGAACTCTTGCAACAGGTGAAAGCACAACCGCAGGCCACGCACTGGATCGACATTCGCGGCTATGCGGACCTGACTATGCTGGAGCTCCTCAAGCAGGACTTTGAGATCCACTCCCTGCAGATGGAAGACGTTATCAACGACTACCAGCGCCCCAAAGTCGACGAGTATAAGAACAAGCTTTTTATTATCACGCGTATGCTGCGCTGGTCAAAGGAGCAGCATACGTTGGAGGATGTGCAGCTTTCTATCTTCTCCGGCCCCAACTACATCATTACCCTCCAGAGCGATTATGTGGATTGCCTGGACCCGCTGCGGGAGCGTATCCGCACGGGCAAAGGCATCATCCGGCAGCGACCTCCTATGTACATGGTCTACGCCGTGCAGGATGTGGTGCTGGATTTTTACTTTCCGGTGATCGCAGACATTGGCATTTACATCGAAGAGCTGGAACAGAAGATCCTGGAACGACCCTCCAAACAGGCCCTGCGGCAGGTACTCGACTTGAAGAACGAGATCATCAAACTACGCCGGATCGCCTGGCCGGAACGGGACAAGATGAACGATCTGCTCCGCATGGAAGCCAACATCATTCCCGACACCCTGAAGGTATATTTCCGCGACGCCTACGACCACACCATCCAGCTTATTGACCTGATTGACAGCCACAAAGAAATGTCGATGAGCCTCGTGGAGCTGTATATGTCAACGGTCAGCAACCGGATGAACGAGATCATGAAAGTACTCACCATCATCTCGAGTATCTTCATCCCGCTGAGTTTCATAGCCGGTGTCTATGGCATGAACTTTTCGCGCGAGGATCCGGAGACAGGAAAAATTTTCCGCTTCAGTATGCCGGAGCTATACCTGCCGTACGGTTATCCGATCCTTGTTTTTCTGATGGTATTGCTGGTGGCCCTGCAGCTATACTTCTTCTGGAGAAGAGGCTGGTTCAGGAGTTTTTGACGGATGCTAAGGTATGGCGTGCGCAGTTGTTTGGCTGCAAAGAGCTATAATTTTGTAAGAACAGGAGCAACTCGCCTCTAAAAGCCCGGTCATCTGTGTGAGCTCGAACCCTATGCTTTATAAGCCTGCGGTTCGATCAAAGCCATGTTACACTCCTTAGTTCGGCAATTTAAAGCTGAGCTTCTGCAGCTCGCGCCGGAATACTTTGTAGACTGTGTAGTTGTTGGTTACTTCGTTGTAGAAGATCGTGACAGGTTGATTGTTCTCCAGTGACCTACCCCCGATCAAGGCGGCGTTGGCACTGTAGAGGTACGTTTTCTGAGGGCCGGTTTCGGTGATCGCGTATACCTGGTTGCCGCCTCCAAAATGAAAATACTGTACCAGCTTCGGCGCTGACGTGACAAAGTTCTTTTCAAACAGTTGCTTCTTGTCCTGATCGAAGGCGGCTACTTTGCCCTGGTCCTGCCGCACGATGATGAAGGATTTTCCGCTGGCTTCCGGCACCAGGTCAAACATAGCGCTTTTGCTTGGCCGGGGCAGTTGCTCCCGCTTCCGTACTTCTCCCAGCAGGTTAAACTCCACCACCTCGCCATAACGGGTCACAACTGTTACCAGCGATCTGCGCAGGTCTGCTCCTACTTTGGCTACACCCTCCGAGGTAATGGGCACCCGCAGGCTGAACGGAAAGCCCGGATAGGTTTCCCCTTTTGTGTTGAGTGCATAGATGTACCCATTCTCGAGCAAGGCCAGGATCACATCGCGGCCCCCTACGCGCAGATGTTGCGGAGTGGCCGCCAACCTGTAATCCATGCGGCGGGGCTGCCAGCCCGGTACGGCATTGCCGCGGGTATCGTACATGTACAGGTTGCCCAGCGCATCATCCACCAGCAAGCGGTAGTCACGGTTCTTTTCATAATCAAACACGGCCAGGCGCTGGATGCGCACCGTATCCCCGATGTTAAAAGGAAAATTCTCCAGGTTTTTGCCCTGGTTGTCGATGGCGTGGATACGGTTGGAGGTAGCAAATACGTAGCGTAGCTTTTTATCACTTCCCAGCTCTACCTGGTGGATCGTGCCCCGCACCTGACTGCCAAGTGTGTCCACCCAGCCGCGGCTGCCGTTTGCGGTAATGTTGTGCAGGATGTGCAGCGAATCCTGTACCACTACTTCCCGGCTTCTGTCTACGGCATTTTGTATCGGGAAAGGCTGAGACTGCAGCCGGTGTGCAAACGGGATCGCTGCCTCTTCTTCAAAGCCCCCTTCCCCGTTAGCGGCTGTTCGGTCCTGCCTTCTGAACAGGAAGCTGGTATAATACTGGTTCTCTGTTTTTGCAAACTGCAGGCTCACCTGGTTAAAGCGCCGGATCAAGCTGGAGCTCTGCAGCAGGTCCTCCCGGTTTTCTTCCTGCAAATAGCGGTTCAGCACATACCAGGCATTCACCGTGTTCAGGTATAGACTGAAGTTCGCTTCCTGCAGCGTCTCCTCCAGAAACTCTTTTTGCGCCACAGATCTTCCCCATACCTCCCCGGAAGCGATGTCGTCGATCAGTGCCCGCAACGTGGCGATCTCGGGCGAAAAGAGCAGGTAGTTATCTATCTGCACCACATAGCTTTGCTCAAACCCGGCAAACAAGTTGCCAAACAATCGGGCCGGAAGCTCCTCCACATCCAGCAGTTGCAGGGTGTGGTTTCCGTATTTTTCCGTGTAGGCTTTCTGGTCCCCGGCCTGGTTCACCTGCTCACTAAGAGCTGCAACCAGCTTATTGGTCCGGGCGGCATCCCCCATGCGGGCGAACACGATCTTTTCGGGGCTCGTGTTCATGTTGTAGGACTCCAGGTAGGCCAAGGCGACCTCCTGGCTGAAAGACCGGGCAAGGGTGTCAACGGTGCTGCTGTAAGGCAGTCCTTTTGTATTATGATTGTCCCGCAGGCGAGCCACTTCCCCTACCCCGAAGTGCAGCAACATGGCTGTTCGGGTGGGCAGATATTGCTTGACTTCCAGAGGCCGCGGTGCCGACGGTTTTAACTGCGCCTGAAAAGAGCCTGGCAGGGTTTCGGGGTTCGAAAACCCATTCAGAAAGATTTTGTTGCGGTCCAGCTTGAGCTCCAGCATGGCGTTGCGGCAAAAACTGCTCAGGTAACGGACCTGTGGCATGATGTCCTCCTGCAGAAACAGGCCCAGCAGCTCGGGAAGCACCCTGTAATTGACAAACACGTTGGCGTATACATCAGCCTGATCCAGGTAATTTACTTTTTTGAACTCGGCAGCGATCGAAACGGGCTTGCTCCTGCTGATGCGGCGCACGATCTCTTCGACCAGTACCGGAGAAGCACTCAGAATAAGGTTGTTGTGGTAGGAAAAATACGTAAAGCTGCTCCCCAGCTGGGTATTGGTGATGTCCGTGAGCAGGAAGCCCTGGTAGTCGCGCGCTTCTTCCCGGAAGTTTTCACTTTTGACAATGTTTTCGGTAAGGGTGCGCAGGAAACGATGCTCTCCCACGGAGGTTACCGGCACGTAGTAGACAAACTCGACATCCGATTTGCCGACGACATGGATGGAGGTAAGAATATTCTTTTTATCGAGGAAGCGCTCGAGCCGTTGTGAACCGGGGGCCACACTGTCGAGCATCATCATGTTCTCCTGGAAGCGCTGTGCAATGGGCAGCACCGAAAAGCTTTCCCACAGCTCCGTTTGCTCCAGGTGATCCAACAAGGCACTGTGATTGTTGGTTTCTACTACGAAAGCGGCATTTTCAGGCACCAGCGCCCAAAGGTCTACCTTCTCCCGGGAATCCGTCCACCTGTTAAAGCCATAGAAAGCCAATGAGGCCAGCACTACGAACCCGATGAAGTAAAAAACAATGCGTTTCGGCATGGTGGAGGTTTATCAGATCACAAAAGTAACCGAAAATTTAGAATTTAACGGAATTAGCTGCAGAGGACAGCTCCATGACTTTTGCGGGCTCCTTTAGCTGTTGTTCGCATTTTAATCGCGTAATATACTAACTTATTACAAACCTTGTCACGTATATAACTCCCAACTCATAACCTGCATCTCATGTTCCGGATCCTGATTCCCGTTGATTTTTCAGAAGGCTCTTACAAGACCTGTCTTTATGCGCTTCGCTTGGCAGCAGCTGTGCCGGAGGCCAGATTGCTGCTCCTGCACTCCTCCCAGGACTACCTGGCAGACGCCGATCCTATACCTGCCAATGCTGCCGGCCTGACGCCCTCGGAGCAGATAACGGAGCGGGTGCTGCACCGCAACGAACTGGAAGCGCAACAACGGCTGGACGTGTTCTACCAGGACCTCCTTCACACAGCCCGAACGGCCGGCTATACCTGTCAGATAGAGCGGTCCATCATACAGGGTATGCCCGAAGAAGTGATCCTGGACCAGATCGAGCGGTTCAGACCCTCGCTTGTTCTGATGAGCACCAAGGGGGAATCCAGCCTCGGGCGTATGGTGTTCGGCACTGTCTCGACCAAGGTAGTGCAGGAAACCGATGTGCCGGTACTGACCGTGCCCGGCCACTACGCAGGCAACAGCATCAACAAAGTGCTCTATGCCACCAACTTCGGCACGACCGATGCAGCGGATATAGACCAGCTCCGGAAGCTGCTGCAGCACCTGGATCCGATGATCTACTGTGTGCATATCTCTGATGATCCGGAGGAAGACCGGGAAAAGCTGCTGGCGCTGCAACTGAAGCTACAAAGCACCGCCTCCGAAAATAACATCCGCTATGCGCTGCTGGAGGGCAGCGACGTTTCGGAAGCACTCCAGGACTTTGCCCGAAGCGAAGGCATAGACCTGCTCGCCCTCACCACCCGGGAGCGCAGTACACTGGACTCCTTGTTCAGCCCAAGCCTTGCTAAAAAAATGGTGTTGCACGGGCAGCTGCCGGTGCTGGTTTTTCATAGCAGGCTACCGGTATAGCAACATCAGTTTCCGGCGACCTCCTCTTTCTGCAACAGTTGCTTCAGCCCCTGGTAGTAGCGCTCCAGGGCGCCTTCGCTTGTGCTCAGAAACAGGAAAGGCTCTATCAGCTCCAGTTCCATCAAGGCCAGCTCGCCGTCCAGTTCCACGCCGTCTACACGGGCGTAGAGGCAACCCGAAGCAAACTGGTCCACGATCCGGCTAGCGGCTGCCAACAGGTGAGCGGGCGGCTCCGGCGTATGCACACTTCCTCCGAAGAAATGCTGCACCCGGAAATCGCCTAACTTGGCTGTTTTGAGCACGGTGTGGCTATACGTTCCGTTGAAGAACAGAAACGACCACTCCCCCTGTGTTTTGACCTCTTCCAGGAAAGGCTGCGCCAGAAAAGGCTCCTCCTGCAGCAATGCGTTGATACGGGCAGTATAAGCTGCTGCCTCGCTTCGTCCGATGGCCAGGGTATTTTTGGCTCCTCCGCTCACGCGTGGTTTCACGATGATCTTGTCCTGCCCGAAGGCGTCAAATACCGCTTCTGCGTCGAAGCTGCTGTTCTGGTCGAGCCATACCGTAGGCACCAGCTTTACGCCCTGCGCCTGCATATCCTTGAAGTAGATCTTGTCGGCGTTCCAGCGGACCGTCTGCACCGGGTTGAGCACCCGGCAACCCAGCTGCTCGAGCTTGTCCAGCCACTGGTAGAAGGCAGTTATTTTATCGAAGTAATCCCAGGGAGATTTCAGTATAACGGCGTCGAAACGGGCCCAGTCCACGTGCTCATCATCCCATACCTGAAAAGAAATTTTCAGCCCTTTTTCCTGCAAAAAATGGTATAAACGGTCATCTTCGCTGTCTGCGTTGTCGGTATAGTTACCCAGGCTCTCACAAGTGACCAAAGCTATTTGTAGTAATGACATAAATGCTGATATTTGCCACAAAATCTCACACCTAGCCAAAATTGGGCTAATTGAGCGAATAGAGGCATATTTTAAAATTCTCTGTGACGTAAACTGTGACTTAAAATCTGAGACTGTGCCGCTGCCTGCGCGCCACCAGGCAATACGTCGCATGGAACCCTCCCCGCTTCTCCAGCTCTCCAACGGCACTCATCAGCGAGGCTTTTCCGGTCAGAAGCCATGGCTTTGGTTTGCCTAGTCCAGGCGGATTAGCGTAGTCCGCTAGCGTATACTGGTAGTCCATGTAGCTCCCGCTACGGCTCAACACCCAGTGCTTGCACTGGATCTCCTTCAGCCGGGTCAGTTCGCCTCCATAGGCGATGTCCCGGTTCTTGGACTCAAGTAAAACCTTTGCCTGCTTATAGCTTTTATAGTTCGGGAAGGCCAGCAACACAAATTCCGTCTGCAGATCCACAAAGTCCATAGGCAAAGGTAACAAAAAAGCCCACTCTATAAGAGCAGGCCTTTCTTACATGAACTCAACTAAACACTATCTAACCATATTTTAAGTACACAAGCAATGCCGCCACGAGCAGCACACCCCAGAGCCAGAGCCACCACAGAGAATCCTGCTCCTCTTTTGTATTGCCGTCTCCGATGATAGCGTGCTTCTTCGCCTCCACCGGTGCATTCCTATCTCCAATAATGCTTTCACCTTTCGCTTCAACCTGGTGTTTATCCACCACTTTGGATTTCTCCTTTACCTCTGTATTAAAGGAGTTCTTTATCTTTATCTTCACCTTCCCCTTCCCTCCGTTTGCCGGGTGCGCGATCACCAAGGCCTCGTTGATCTGAGACAGCGTGACACCCAGTCCGGCTGCTTTCACACTGTCCTGTTGAAAGGTGAGTGGGTTGTAGGGGATGAAGCGGGCGCCCGTTCTATAGTTACTGCAGGATGCCAGCGACATCAATGTCGCCACCATCAGTATATACAGCAGCCTACTCATACCGCCACCCTTCCCAGCCAGCCCATGAAGAACTTCTCCTGGCTCGGGTCACGCTCACATATCTCCACATACCTTTTACCTTGCAGCACGTTCAGCGCCTTCAGCACGGACGCCTGCCTGCCGTGGCTGTTGAGTGTCTTGATGGTCACCGGGCCTATACTGCCATCGACGAGGATGTCCTTATAATCCACCTGATTCCGATTGCAAAGGTTGAGTGCCTGCTGCAGGAATTTGGCGGCTATACCTACACCCATGTTTACGCCCGTATCGAACAGCTCATTGGCTATTGACTGGCTGCTGATCAGGTCGAGGTTGTTCACGTCCCAGTACTCTTTTTTATAATGCCGCTCCACGTACACCTCCAGCGAGGACATCACCTCCTTCAGGTTCGCAGGGAAATACGCTTTGCGCTTCTGCGCGTCGATAATGGTCCACCCACTCCAGTTGGGATTATGCTTGCGGGCAATGCCCCGGTAGGTTTCCCCTCCCTTATCGGCCGGGTCGTTTACGTAATAGCCCTCATGCGCCAGGGTGATCGAGAGGGCCGGTTTGATGTTTGCCATGATCGCTTAGAATTTGCTTTTGTATTTACTTTCTTGGTACCCCCAGTCTTTCCGGAAGGTATTTTTCTGGGAGGCGCACCCGCTCAGGAGTGCACCTGCCAACAGGATGAGTAATAGTTTCTTCATACACCCAGTGTAAAGAGTCTTAAAAATGTGACAATAGCGGAGGTGATTGTCTCAAACTGGTTAGCGTCGATCACACCCACAATCAACAAGGTGTAGTTCAGCACCAGACAGAGCAGGGCCACCGTACCCCACTTGCGCCACTTGTTGCGCATAAGCCATTTGTAGATTTTTTTCATGCTTCCTTTTCTCTGTTTTTCCAGAACTTCGTGACAAAGTGATACAGCGTCGCGCAGATCACCGTGCCTACTATTTTTTTGAATAACTCGTAAATGTCCGGGTGGTCAGCCGCCTGCTCTGCCAGCCAGTTGCCCCAATCCCCTATCTGGATAAGCCCGAAGGGAGCCCAGGCGAATATTGTCTTTAGTTTCTGCTCAATCATCTTTTTGACTTTGCGCCTACCACACGGAGGCCTATTCTGCTTCGCTTGCCCGTAGGCCTGCCGGTACCGTTGATTTTCTTAAGTGCTTTGCCCAACTCCCCCTCCCAGTAGTTGATCTTGGAGCGGAAGGAAGCAATGATCTGGCTGCGCTCCTGTGGAGAAACATGCTCCACCGTGCTTTTTTCGTCCCGGCTTTTGGTGATACCGGTCGGAGAGATGGAGAGTCCGTGAAAAGGCAGAAAGCGAACATAGGCGTTGAACACCCATACCGCTGTTACCAGGTCTACCTCCTCCATGCCGTCTTCAGCGCTGCCCTTTAGTTCCAGCTCACCGGCCTGCCACTTGGTGTACAGGTCACCCAACAGAGGCTTTACATTCATCAGGAGCGCGTCCTGAACATAAGGGGCCAGCTGCGCTTCGGGAATGTTTTTTGACAGTGGCACAAAAGCCAGGAAGTCTTCTTTCGTTAATGTTTTCATTTGGATGCCTTGAAAAGGCCTGTAAAGAATTTCTTAAATCGGGCTTCCGCCTTTGCCTCTGCCTGTTGTTCCGGCAGCTCATCCCCACCTTCCACGGGGTCCAGCCCCACGAGTGCCAGGACCTGATTTCGCGTCATGGACTCAAGTACTTTGTTAGCCACCAGCGCAGGAAGAGAATTGAGGGCGTTCAGTGTTTTCTGGCCCTCTGTCGTCTGCTCCGTCTCCAGGATCGGATACCCCAGGAAATTCCTTTTCTCGTCTTCTGTCATTGCCTGCCAGGCTTGTTCCGGCATAGCCTTGATGATGTTGAGGCTCGTTAAGGTGAAGTCAAAGGCTGGCCACAGCTTCTCGAAGGTGCGCTGAATCAACCCCTGGATATCGAGCACCTCCTGCTGCATGAGCTGGATGATGTTCAGGAGCTGCTGCGTGTTCCCCAGTTGCCCGGCTGTATCCATACCGATCAGAGAAGGGTGCACACCCCAGTGCCGGCAGACCCGTTTCGTTATGGTGTCTGATTTCTGGTCCATCGAGAGCGCCGACTTCATGGAGTCAATGGAGAACAGCTGTGGCGCATCGTCTTTGTTGGCACCATTAAACACAGCCACATCCCCCTCTCCCTCCGGATCGGTTAACTGCTTGGCTGTTTCCTCTATTTTATCCCAATCGGTTTTGCCATCTTCATCCGGGGTCTCGTCATCGATATCACCTGGTATGAAAAGGCCCATGTTCGGCTTCACCCGCTTCTTAATCGCATGGTGATCTGCCCGGGGAATTTCAGTATCCGAGAGCATATCCTCCTTGCCAGCCCAGGCAGCCGGCTCCGGGTAATGCGGGTGCACGCTGGCCTCTTCGAAGACATAAAGGATCTGGCCAGGCTGTGGCTTTCCGTCTTTGCTTACCTGCGTCAAAGAGCGTTGTATACCTTCCTCGGTGTTGTCAAAGGCGTCAAGGATCTCGTCTTCGTCCTTTTTATATTTGTCGGTACCCAGATTCGGGTTGACCAGAAAGCGGCCGTCATCGAGCTTGCGCACCGTATGGAAAGGCACATGGTAAACCTCCCCTACCTCTTTCCCCAGGTTATACTTTACCCGAAGGACAAAACCGAACACGGCACTGTCCCACGCGATCAGGGGAACCAAGTCCTCTGTGGTTTGCTGCGGGTTGGCCCTGACGGCAGCAGCAGTACGGTTCGCAAAGCCATCCGCCTGGATGAACTTCTTGAGCTTGATCCAGCAGCGACGGGCCGTAGGAGAAGCCAGGAACGTGGTGATGATTTCATTCGGCAGTTTGTTGCCTTTGCCGTAGTCGATCACTTTGGCCCCATTCAGTTCCAGTGCTTTCCCTGCCGGCTGCGCACTGGCCTGCGGTGCGGAAGTCGCACGTGCCTTGACCAGCTTTGCCTTGTATTTGCCTTTGCCCTTCACTTAGGTATTATTTAGAGTCTTCTGCTTTATGGATGGCAGCCACCAGCGTTTCCAGTTTGCGGTTGCCGGGTGCCTGCTTATAGAGTTCAAGGTATTTTTGCTGTGCCTGCTCCAGTGTCAGGGGCTCCTCCTTTGGCGGGAGTGTGATCAAATTGCCATTAGGCGCCAAACCCGTTACAGGGTCAGAATCTCCATTCCCGGAACCTTCGCCTTCCGGATCGGTGTCTTCCTCTTCCTCTAGTTCTGTACCTGGGATGCGCTCGATGTTATGCGCGAACTGCCTGTGCTGTAGCACCAGTTCAGCCTTTTCGTCCGTCAGGTTCTCCGGCGTTACTTTGATGGTACCGAAGGCTGACACCAGCACGATCAGCTGGGATGTAGCTTTCTTGGAGAATCTGTAGTTACTTTTTTTAACCTCTTCCATTTCGATTTGTGCCTCTTTGATGCGCAGGGCGTAGCGCTCTGGGTTAGTGATGAATAGATCAAGCGTAAACAGGATCCTGCGCTCATTGCAGGGAGTACAGTCGTAGTGGGTTCCGGTGATGGCCCGGTGCACGGCACCCATCTCGGCGTAGTTCTTTTGTGGGGCCGCCACTACTGCCTGCGCACGCACCTGTAATTCTTCGATGATTGGATCCATGGGGAAAAAGAAAGGGCCGCCACCACACGCGGCAGCGGCCCTTCCGGCTAAAAGTTGTTGACTTGATTAAGCAGCCGCCAGGCCTTCCAGGTAGGCAATGCTCTCCTGAACCGTCTCACCGAACTTGCAGTAGACCGGCAGCTTGTCCGACTTCCCGTCGAAGTTCAGCGTCAGGGTAGTGGCGTCCTCATACTGGACACCGGAGCCACCCTCGGGAATGGTCAACGAGAGACCATCGGCCAGGCCATGAGTAGATATCAGACCGTGCGCCTCGAAGTGACCACTGTTCAGGGGCACGATGATCACCAGGTCATCGGCCAGGGCCGTCTTCTCGATGGACTCCTTCTCTACCTGCGAGTCGAAGTAGGCCACGAAAACACCACCGTGCGTATAGGACGGACCGTTTTCGGTCTGCTCCATGCTTGTTTTGGTAGAGTTCTTCAGCTTGCGGCCGGTGAACTTCTTGAGCTTCTCGCCGGCTTTGAAGGCCAGCGATATCACCTCTTTCGTAGCTGGGTCTAAACCTACCGGGGCAAGTAGTGCAAGCTGTGAAAGCGCCAAAATGTAAAATGTTTTACCTGCACCCCCGCGCTTGCGGAGGGCGTTGCAGGAGGGGTCCAGGTTGGTGACCCCTGTTACTGGTGCGCAATTATCCATATGCTAGTCCTCCTTTCTTAGTAAGACACCGCCAGATACTCACCCCAGCCGAGGCCGGTACCGAGCTTGTATTTCAGGCGCATGTAGTTCATCTCCTCTTTTTCCTGGTACCAGAACTTCACAGTCTGATAATCCGACTCTTGGTCCATGCCGATCACAACGTTTTCAGGCTTCGCATAGAGCGCTCTGTGTGGGTTGGCGCCTGCAAAATCCTGACGGATAGCAGCATCCACAAAGCCAAGCGGAATAAGCGGCACTCCTAAGTAAGTGAGCGTATTCACACCGTTCTGGAGGGCAGTCCAGGAGCTTTCCAGCTGCTTATTCTTGGTAAGCGTTTTCTTCCAGTTGTTATAGATGGAGCGCGTTACGTAGAATCTCTTTTCTGAATCATCCAGATCCTGCATCTCCATACTTGCACCGTAATACAAATCATCCAGAATACCTTCTGCAGCACCAGCAGGTAAAGCATCGTTACCCAAAGCGGCGCCTGCCTTAGTGACGTTGCCATCTGCTACACCTTCAAACAACTTCTTCCAGATGCCGTCTGTTTGGTTGTAGTCGTCACTTAAAGAGGCTTCGTCTCCTAAGAACATGATGCGGAGCATATCAGCTTTTGCCGACTCCTGCGCTAAGGCAGACAGAACGGTAGCCAACTGAGTGCCTGTAAGGTCAGCTCTTTCAACACCTAATTTTTTAGCCATCTGCAGGATAAGTCCGTCGAAGTCTTCAGCGCACTGCTCCATTTCGATACCCATCTTTTTTACCTCGATGCGCTCGTCGATCAGGTCGGCCAGCTTGCCATAAGGATTCCAGCCGCAACCGCTTTTCGCACGTGTTACTTTGCGTTGAGAGATCGCCTTGTACATATCTTTGTATGTAACAATGTCGGTGCGAATGTCGAAGCCCAGGCTTGACACTTCCGGAACCTGGATGAGTGGTTTGAAGATGAGATCAGAACTCAATGGGTTCTCATCTCCTATCCCCTTAAATGTGATTTCGGTTTCTATGAATGCCATTTTCTGTTAGCCTCCTTATTTAGTTCTGATTTTGACGGCTACACTATCCAAGGGGTGAGCCTTCCCTTTAGGGTCATTATTGGTGAAAGCCTGGTTAGGCTTCGGTGTTTCATTGCCGGAGCCTGGCACCACCTGTGACAGCTTCGCCTCCAGTGCTTTCACTTTGGCAGCAAGTGCCTTCGTGTCAGAAGCGGCAGCTTTTGCTTTCGGTGTCGGCTTTTTGGCACTGGCTGAGGCCTCTGCTTCTTCCTCTTCCTCCTCAGCCTCGGTGATATTGGCTACTGTACCTTCCACCACTTCGATCTCACGGCCATCGTTCAGGTCATACAGGCCGTCTTCCAGCGCCTCGGTCATTTCCACGTCCGCGAATACTGCCGTACCAGCTTCCAGCTCACCTTCGTGGTAGATGGTAGCACCATCCGCCGTATCGGTCGTAGCAGCAACTACTTCTACAGTCTCTGCTTCCGCTTTCGGCTTGGGTTTTGCAGTTGCCTTTGGCGCTGGCTTTGCTGACGCCTGTGGCTTGGTGCCTTTGCCAAAGAAGGCCTTGATGCCTTCCACCACATCAGACACGATGTCGGCTTTTTCTTCTTTTGTTATTGCCATTTTATTAATTGGAATTGGGTTACGCTTTGGGTTGTAGAAGGCCACGGCTTTTACCTTACCTTCTTTTTCAGTTTGAATAGCTTCCGGCAATGCACCTGCGAGTACTTCATCTATCCAGCCATAAGCTTTTGCTTCTTCGGCATTCATGTAAGAATCTGTCTTTAGCAGCTCTTTGATTTCCGCTACTTCTTTGCCGGTTTTGCGGGCATACAGGCTTAAGATCGGTTGCTCGTAGCTATCCAGTGCAGTGGCAGTGGCACGCAGTTCATCGGAGTTGGCATAGTGCAGCTGGGGGATCATCGGCTTGTGCGTCATCCAGATGGATGCCTCGCGCATCTTCAGCTTCCCGGGGGAAGCAGCGAGCGCTATCACAGTAGCTATACTGGCACAGAGCGAATCTACCTGCACCTCTACTACTATACCCTGCTCTTTTATGCGCAGCAGTTTGTTGTAGATCGCAAAGCCCTCATGCACATCGCCACCTGGTGAATTGATGTGCAGCGTGATCTGTTCGATCTCCTGGTTAAAGGTCCAGTTGCCATTCACGTCATAGCCAGTATACCAGTCTATATGCTGCTCTGTGAAGCCCGGCATAGTAAACCCGTAATCGTCTTCGTACTCGCCGATGATACCATTAATGGGTATATGAATGTGCTTGGGCATGCGATTTGAAAAAGGTTACGTTTTTCGCTAAATATTTTAGTAAACTTACTATATATTATCTAGCATATTTAGTAAGTTTACTTCATGTGTATGCACCCTGCATACACCTTTTAGCCAAACCATCATTCACATTCATGGGAGTCCTACAGACAAGGGTTATTGCCCCTATCGAGCGCAACCTGCAGGAGCAGGCGGACGCACGCGGTATTTCACTCTACCGCTACATGCAACAGATCATGACCGAGGTCGGTCGGGGAAACGTCGCCACGGCTATCGTGGTACCGGAAGGCAGCCTGATCCTGTCAGCAAACAAGCTGCAGACGAAGAAATGAAAGCCAAGGAATTCAGACAGCTCTGCCGGGAGGTCATCGCCCTGGCCGGCTACCTCAAGAACAACCCGGACAAAGAAGAAGCCCGTGGACTGTTGCTCGTAACAGCAGAAAAGATAAAGTCAGCCCCACCCGTAACACAGGAAACCCATGAGTGAAAAGAAAGAAGTCCTCTTAAGGATCCGGATAGACGAGGAGGCCGCTAAAAAGAAGATCGTTGACTTCCAGAAGGAGATCAACGCTGCTAAAAAAGAACAGCAGGAACTGTCCGCAGCTATCAAGGCAGCCGGCACGGTCACCGATGAACAGGCTGCCAAGCAGGTAGAGCTGAAAGCCAGGCTCAAGGACCTGACCCAACAGCAGAACCTGCAGATACGGGCGGTGGAGTCACAACAGAAAGCGGACAAAGCAGCGCAGGGTTCTATTGTTCAGCTACGCGCCCAGCTGGCCAGCCTGACAGATGACTGGAACAACCTAAGCGAAGAGGAGCGGGAGAATGCCGACATCGGCGGGAAAGTCGAAAAAGCCACCAAAGCTGTTTCGGACAAACTCAAAGAGCTGGAAGGCCGGGTAGGTGATACGCGTCGCAACGTGGGCAACTATACCCAGAGTATACTGCAGGCGGCGGACGGATCCGGGAAGCTGAGCACCGCGATCTCTACTGCACAGGAAGCTTACGATGAATTGAAAGGCTTCATCTCCGACGCGAAGAAAGCACTGGAGGATGAAGTGAAGGCGAAGATCGCAGCCAAGAACGCGGCACTGGCTAAAGCGGCTGCCGAACAAACCGGGGCTGCTGTGACCGGTGCTGCCACGACAGCCACCAACATCAACAAAGCTGCCATCATCGGGAATGTAGCGGCCCTGAAGCTCCTGAAGTTCGCGCTGTATGCCACAGGTATAGGCGCGGTGCTGCTGCTCTTAGGTGGCCTTATATCCTTCCTGACCAGAACACAGGAAGGGATTGACCTAGTCAGCCGGAAGACGGCTGGTTTCACCACGGTCATCGGGGTACTGATCGACAACCTCTCGGCTGTGGGGAAGCGGGTGATCGACTTTGTGAGCGGTTTCGAGAATTTGGGGGACGCAGTCAAGAAGCTGGGTAAACTTTTACTCGATAACCTGATCAGCCGCTTCAAAGGACTGGGGGTGATCATCGAGGGGATCATCAACCGGGACTTCTCCAAGATACAGGATGGCATAGTACAGGTGGGTACCGGTATTACCGACGCCACTGCCAAGACCAAAGCTTTTGCCAAAGAGCTCAATGAAGCCCGGAAAGCAGGCGAAGCCATTGAAAAAGAAAACCAGCGGCTGCGGGATTCGGAACGGGCACTGAATGTGGAGCGGGAGAAAGCCAATGCCCAGATCGAGAAGTATAAGCTCGTGGCAGAAGATACCACCAAGTCCGAAGCAGAACGGGCGGACGCCGCTCGCAAAGCCTTTGCCTTGGAAGAATCCTTGCGTGAGAAGCAACTGCAGCTGCAGCGGGATAAGATCGCCAACCTGGTAGCAGAACAGAAGTTGACCAACAACCTGACAGAAGACAACGATAAGCTGGCAGCGGCACAGGTAGAGCTGGCCCGGATCGAGCGGGAAAGTGTGGGCAAATCCATTGAGCTGCAAAACAAACTGAATGCCCTCCGAAAAGAAGGATCCGACAAAGCAGCGGCCCGGGCAAAGGAACTCTCCGAGAAGGAATATGCCGCACTGCAAAAGAAGCTGGCTGATGAGAAAGCAGTATTAGAATTGGCCTTGCTGCAGACAGTGGATAACAGCGAAAAGCAGTTACAGGCAACCATCAAGCTAAACGAGAAAGAACGTGAGATCGCTTTATCAGCTAAAGAACTGACCGCCGCTCAGGCTGCTTTGATTCAGGCGCAGTATGACAAAAAGGAATTAGAGGCCCGCAAAGCGTTTGCCCTGAAGCAAATCGAACTGGAGAAAGAGGCTCAGGAGAAACGCAAAAAAGCTATAGAGGATCAGGCAAAACAACTCCAGGAGGCTGAACAAATCATAGCTGGAAACCAGGAGCTGGATGCGCTCAACAGGTATGCAGCAGGTGAAACTTTTGAATACCAACACCAGGAGCGGCTTCAGCAGATCCAGCGGGAATCTTTGCAAAGGCAATTGGAGGAGGCGAAAAGACTGGGATTGGATACGCTGGAAATTGAGCGGAAGATAGCGGAGGACAAGATCGCAGTTCGTTTGCAAGAGGCGGAACGGAAAGCCGCTATCCAACAGGTAGAGTACCAAACCGCTGTAACCGCTTCACAGGCACTGGGAGACTTAGCCACCATCGTTGCGGGGCAGTCAGCCGAGGCAGGTGAGTTTGCAAAGGCTATCACGTTATTTCAGCTGGGCATTGACACGGCCCGTGCTCTATCAGCTATTACCGCCTCTTCTGCACAGGTCGCTGCCTCTATCGCTGCAGCTTCAGGACCAGCCGGTCTGGTGACGGGTCCGGCAGCATATGCGGCTTACTATGCTACCAACGTGGCAACAGTCCTGGCTAACATTGCACAGGCGAAACAACTTTTGACAGCGGAAGCTCCGCAGCCCAAAGGATTTGCGGAAGGTGGGTATACGGGCAATGGCTATGGTACGCCGGACGCCTCTGGTTATCGTGTGGCTGGTGTTGTCCACGAAGGGGAATACGTCGTACCAAACTGGCAGGTAAAGCGGAACGCGGGACTTATTGCCTCGCTGGAGCAGCACCGGCAAAGAGGATATGCGGCCGGTGGCTATACCGGCTCTTCGCTCCCACCGTCTGTTCGGCAGGCCATGGGAGGAGTTCCTTTGCCCATAATTGATTATGACAGGCTAGGACAGTCCGTAGGCAAGTACGTCCCCAGGTATATCAAAACAACCGACATCAAAGGGGGTTTAGCAAAAGATCAGCAGACCGCAAGGGTAGTGAATCAGTAATGCGATTTACTACCACCCATCACCTTTACTAACTGTTGCTGAGAGAGCCGACTTGAAAGAATTTATTAGACGTGTAGTTGAAGTATTCCCAGCGTCATAATAAACCTTATAAGTCGGCCTCATTTCTCCGTTCTTTTTGTAGACATTAGGTGAGCTATAAAATTCCTCTGCTGAAACCTTCCTGTCTGCTCCTGGGATTGACGGGTTATAATTCCCTTGGTATGCAATATTGGTTATCTCGTATTTATATCTCCCGTCTTTGAATTGAAGGCTTAGGGTAAAATGCACTTTCTGCTTACTATTACCAATATCCAAATCAGTTATACCATTCCCAATGATTGTCCCTTCCTCTTTACTATCCATCTGAATCACATCATTGGCAGAATTGAAAGTTGTAGCGAACCATGCCCTAGCGCGGCTATACAGTTCCTGTTGTGACAGGCCTTCTACTGGTACTACTTCAGAGTAAACGATCTTTCCACTCTCATCTCTTGGAGGGGTGGACTGGGCAAAGGAGAACAGGGGTAGCAGGGCGAGTAGCAGGAGTATAAGTCGTTTCATGGGGTAAGTATACGAAGGATTGAATATAGGGTGCAAGCCATAAAACAAAAAGCCCTTCCGATCCGAAAGGGCTTTTTGTTTTATGGGTGTATAAGAAACTTACTTGGAGTAAGAATTTATAATCTGTAGATAGTTTT
>NZ_JSYF01000350.1:0-11652 GCF_054824225.1 Pontibacter sp. HJ8 | reverse complement strand
CAGAGGGGTGCTTCTTCTTTTTCAGGTATGCTAATTTCCTATATTATAATTATACAAAACTGGCTTATGGGCAACTGAAGCAGGCGCTCTTATTAAAAAACCTGATCTTCTGCTGCATTAAGTATTTCCAGCTTGTATCTTTGGAGGCTCCGGCTTTGATTAACCATAAAATCTTAGGAAATTGGCTTTTAGCTCTAGCCATCGGTACTTTTATTTTAACCCGGTTGAGAAGCTATCACACGACACAATACAACAACGCATACCATGATTAAAATTAACAGAGAAGATGCACTTAACTATCACATGCAGGGGCAACCCGGCAAGATAGAAGTAGTGCCGACCAAAATGCTGAGCACCCAGCATGACTTAGCCCTGGCATACTCTCCTGGAGTTGCTGAGCCTTGCAAAGAAATAGCGCTAGATAAAGAGAACGTATATAAATATACTGCCAAAGGAAATCTGGTAGGGGTTATTTCCAACGGTACAGCCGTGCTGGGCCTGGGTAACATTGGTCCTGACGCGTCTAAACCTGTCATGGAAGGCAAAGGCGTACTATTCAAAAAATTTGCAGGTATAGATGTCTTCGATATTGAGATCGACTGCACCGATCCGGAAGAATTTATCCGCATCGTAAAATCACTGGAGCCTACCTTTGGAGGCATCAACCTGGAAGATATCAAAGCACCGGAAAGCTTCAAGATAGAACTTGCGCTGAAGGAGCAGATGAATATTCCGCTCATGCACGATGACCAGCACGGTACGGCCATTATTTCTTCAGCCGCCTTGCTGAATGCGCTGGAACTGACCGGCAAGGATATCTCCCAGGTACAGATCGTGATGAACGGCGCAGGGGCAGCAGCCATTGCCTGTACCAAACTCTATGTCGCATTGGGTGCCCGACTCGACAACATCGTGATGTTTGACAAGGAAGGCATTGTGCGTCCCGAGCGCAACGACCTGGACATCTACAAGGCCCAGTTCGTAACCATGCGTAAGCTCAATACACTGGCAGATGCCATGAAAGGCGCTGATGTGTTTATTGGCTTATCGGCTGGCAACGTACTGGACCCGGAGCTGGTGAAGCTGATGGCGCCCAATCCGATCATTTTTGCACTAGCCAATCCTGACCCGGAGATCCCGTATGCTGTGGCCATGGAAACCAGGGAAGATCTTATCATGGCAACGGGCCGTTCGGATCATCCTAACCAGGTGAACAACGTACTGGGGTTCCCTTACATATTCAGAGGGGCGTTGGATGTGCGCGCTACCGAGATCAACGAAGCCATGAAACTGGCAGCTGTTCGGGCCCTGGCCGCCCTGGCCAAAGAAACTGTGCCGGATATTGTACACAAAGCCTACGGAGACAACACCATTTCCTTCGGACGCTTCTACCTGATCCCGAAACCGCTTGACCCACGCCTGATCACCACCGTGTCGCCGGCAGTGGCCAAGGCTGCGATGGAAAGTGGTGTAGCCAGACGGCCTATCACCGACTGGATGGCCTATGAGGAGGAGCTGCAGGAGCGCATCGGCATCGACCAGAAGCTTATGACGCGTATCACAAACCAGGCAAAGGAAAATCCGAAGACGGTTGTGTTCACGGAAGCCGACAATTACAAAATTCTGAAGGCCGTACAGATCGTCAAAGAACAAGGTATAGCCAACCCGATCCTGCTGGGCAATAAGGCCCGGATTGCAGCGATCATCGAAGAAAGCAAACTGGACCTGCACGACTGTGTGATCATTGACCCATACGAGGAAGACGAAAGGCGCGAGGAGTTTGCCCAGTTGCTTTACAAGAAGCGCCAGCGCAAAGGCCTGACGCTGTTTGACAGCCGCCGTCTGATGCGGGACCGCAACTACTTCGGCAGTATGATGCTTGAAACTGGCGAGGCCGATGCCCTTATTTCAGGTCTTACCCGCGACTATTCCAAAACCATATTGCCGGCACTGCAGGTGATCGGTGTGGAAGAGGGCATCAACAAGGTGGCAGGTATGTACATCATCTTGAGCAAGAAAGAGCCTTACTTCTTTGCCGACACAACCGTGAATGTGAACCCGACCGCGGATGAACTGGTCGACATCATTGGCCTGACAGCCCGTGCCGTTCGCTTTTTCGATACCGAGCCGCGTATGGCAGTGCTTTCTTACTCGAACTTCGGTTCGGTGCAGGGCGACATACCCAATAAAGGCGCGGAGGCCGTCCGGAAGGCGAAAGAGCGTTACCCGAACCTGCTGATTGACGGCGAGATGCAGGCCAACACGGCCATGAACCGCAACCTGCTGCGCGAGCACTATCCGTTCAGCGAACTGGCTGAGAAAGGCGCCAACACGCTTATCTTCCCTACACTGACATCCGGCAACATTGCCTACAAGCTGTTGCAGGAAATCGGTGGCGCGGAAGCCATCGGCCCGGTGCTGATGGGGATGCGCAAACCGGTACACATTCTGCAGTTGGGCAGTTCTATCCGTGAAATTGTTAACATGGTAGCCATTGCTGTCGTAGATGCTCAGAACTACAACAATAAACATATATAGATGATAGCTTATATCGATGGTAAGCTGGCAGTCAAAGATCCAACCTATGTCATTATCGATGTGAATGGCATAGGTTACCAGATCCGAATATCGCTGAGCACGTATTCTTCCCTGCCAGACGGGGAGCGCTGTAAGTTGCACACCTACCTGCACATCAAGGAAGATGGCCATACCTTGTATGGCTTCACTTCGGCAGCTGAGAAGGAAACGTTTCTGCATCTGATCTCCATTTCGGGGGTCGGGCCCAATACGGGACTTATGATCCTGTCTTCGCTGTCGGTGGACGAAATACAGCAGGCGATCGTGCGGGAGGATGTCCGCACGATCCAGCATGTAAAAGGGATAGGAGCCAAAACGGCCCAGCGTATCATATTGGAATTAAAAGATAAAATAAAGAAAGAAACAATGCTGGCTGGTAGCACTCCGGTTCCTGTTTCAGCGCACAATACAGCACGCGCAGAAGCGTTATCAGCATTAGTAACACTAGGCTTTGCCAAGAACGTGGCAGAGAAAACCCTGGATTCGATCATAAAGCGCGAAGACAGAATCCTAAGTGTAGAGGAGCTTATTAAATTTGCCTTAAAGTCTTCTTAACGGTATAGCCTAACTTGATCTGGATTAGTAAAAAAAGCAGCCTGCTGTTTTCAATGGTTACTGCTATCACTTTGCTTGCATGGTGGTCGTATGCGGAAGAGGCACGTGCAAACAGCAGATTCAAGTCTTTAATATTTCCAAACTTATTAGTACAGGATACTATAGTTCAGGACACTATACCCAGGGACTCCTCCAGGCTGCAGCCGTATATACCCAGCCGGAGGCCTACCTTTGTGCCCAGTGACCGCATCGGCAACCCCTTTGGCACCCGCTCCAGTTCTTCTCCCTTCCTGCTGAACCAGCCCTCCAACCTGGAGCTGGACATACAACTGGACGACAGCCTGCAACAGTACAACATCAACGAGCGGATCGGTGAAATAAACTACCGTATACCTTCTGCCATGACCTGGGAGGAGTACTCCAAATGGCAGCGGCAGCAGGCCATCCGGGACTACTGGCGAAGCAAGTCGGCCGGCCTGGACGGGGAGAGTGTCGTAAGCGGCCGTAGGCTCGTGCCCAAGATCTACATCAGCCCGATGTTCGACAGGATATTCGGCGGCAACTTTGTAGATATCCAGCCAAACGGTAACGTGTCCCTGAAATTCGGGGCCCGCTTCAACCGCAACGAGAACCCTTCTATCCCTCTTCGCCAGCAGAGCACCGGCGACTTTGATTTTGACCAGAACATTTCCCTGAACCTGGTGGGTAAGATCGGCGAAAAAATGCGCCTGAACTTCAACTGGGACAACAATGCCAACTTCGAGTTTGAGAACAACATGAAGCTGGACTATACCGGGTATGAAGAAGAGATCATCCGGAAGGTAGAAGCGGGTAACGTAAGCCTTCCGCTGAACAACTCCCTGATCACGGGTGCCCAAAACCTCTTCGGTATTAAAACACAGCTGCAGTTCGGACGCCTGGGGGTGACAGCCATTGCGGCGAACCTGCGCGGCCGCAACGATGAAGTGGTGATCCAGAACGGGGCGCAGAACAAACCTTTCGAGATCCGGGCAGACCAGTACGACCGGGACCGCCACTTTTTCCTGTCGCAGTTCTTCCGCGACCGCTATGACAAGACGCTCCAGAACCTGCCGCTCGTCAACTCGGGCATTGTGATCAGGCGCCTGGAGCTCTATGTGACCAACAACAACCGCACGACCGAAAACCTGCGCAACATGGTGGCTTACATGGACCTGGGGGAAGCAAACACCTACCGGGATCAGTTTGAGCGAAACCCTGCTGCCCCGGCGGCCAACGATGCCAACAGCCTTTATAGCCTCATCGCCACTAACGGACAGGCACGGGACAACGACCAGGTAGACAATTACCTCACGAGCCTAGGCCTGCAGAAGGCCGTGGACTTTGAGCACGTACGCGCCCGCCGCCTGGACCCGCGCGAGTACAAGTTCAACCCACAATTAGGGTACATCTCCCTGACCACTGCCCTGCTCCCGGACCAGGTACTGGGTGTGGCGTTTGAGTATACCTACAATGGCAAAACCTACAAGGTAGGCGAGCTGCTCGAAGATTACCAGAACCTGCGCGATGACCAGATCATCCACATGAAGTTGCTCAAAGCCACCAATCCGGCCCTGGACTATCCGACCTGGGATTTGATGATGAAAAACGTGTATAGCCTCGACGCCACTCAGGTTACTCGCGAAAACTTTCAGCTGCAGGTGATTTACAAGGATGATGAAACAGGCGTTGATATTACGAGCCTCAAGGAACCAAGCCCGATCCAGAACCTGCCGCTGGTCGAAGTGCTCAACCTCGACAATGTAAACAGCAACAACGACAAACCCCGGGATGGCAACTTTGACTTCCTGCCCGGCATCACCATCGATCCGGAGACAGGCCGGATCTTCTTCCCGGTAGTAGAGCCGTTTGGCAGCTATCTGGCCACCAAGTTTGCCGGCCGCCAGGATCTGATCGACCGCTACGTATTCCAGGAGTTGTATGAGCAGACACAGACAGACGCGCAGCAGAACGCCATCAAAGCTAAGTTTTTCCTGAAAGGGCGCCTGCAGGCCAGCTCAGCCGATGAGATCGTCCTGCCCGGCTTCCGGATAGCAGAAGGCTCCGTAGCGGTTTATTCCGGGGGTACGCGCCTCGAGGAAGGCAGCGACTACCAGGTATTCTATGACCTGGGACGTATCAAGATCCTGAACCCGAGTTACATCGCCTCTGCCAGCGACCTGCGGGTGACCTATGAGAAAGCCGAACTGCTCAACATTCAGCCCCGGTCCCTGCTCGGCGCCCGGTTTGATTACCGGGTGAACAACGACCTGAACCTGGGCGGTACCGTGCTGCACATCAACGAGAAGCCGTACATCAACCGTGTCAGTATAGGCGACGAACCAACCAACAACACCATCTACGGCCTGGATGTGAGTCTGAACAAGGAGTCCCGCTTCCTGACCAAAATGACGGACATGATCCCGTTCATTCAGACCAAAGCGCCTTCCAGCATCACGTTCAATGGTGAATTTGCCCAGCTGGTACCCGCTAATTCCAAATCATCTGTCAACGAGGACGGCACTTCTTACCTGGATGATTTTGAAGGCGCAGAAACCCCTTTCAGTCTGGGAGGTTTCAACAATACGACCTGGCGGCTGGCGGCCACTCCTGCCCCGCTTGCCACCGGCACCGGCCTCGGTTATGCGTATAACCGCGCCCGCCTGGCCTGGTATACCATCGATCAGATCTACTACCGTGACAGCGATGGGCTCCGGCCCAGCAATATCACCAAAGAAGAACTCGCAAACCACTACGTGCGCCCCATAGACAGGTATGAGGTATTCCCGGGGCGTGACCGCGAGGTGGCCAATGCCTACGAGTATACCTTCGACGTGGCCTATTACCCACGTGAACGCGGCCAATACAACTATAACACAAGACTGGATGCACAGGGAAGGCTACTGGACGATCCGCGCAAGAACTGGGGCGGTATCAGCCGGGAGATCACCTTTGACACAGATTTTGACAACGCCAATATTGAATACATCGAGTTCTGGTTACTGGACCCTTTCATCACCGGTGAGAACGGTCGGAAAGATGCCGAAGGCAATCCGATTGTAAGCAACGAGGGAGGCGAACTGGTCCTCAACCTGGGCAGTGTGTCAGAAGACATCCTCAAAGACAACCGCTATTCTTTCGAGAACGGCCTTCCTACTTCAGCTACTGATAACCAGAATACACAAAAGACTCCTTGGGGGCGTGTGCCTACCCAGCAATTCCTGACAGATGCTTTTTCTGCCGTACCCGGCGCCCGGTCCTTCCAGGACATCGGCCTGGATGGCTTAGGGGATGCGCGGGAGCGGGAAGAGTTTCAGAGTTCCTTCCTGGGCATAATACCGGGCGGTGCACCGGAGGGCGTACGGAATGACCCCTCGGCCGATAACTTCCTGCACCACCTGGATGCTTCCTACGATCAGCAGAATGCAGGTATACTGGCCCGCTACAAGCAGTTTAACGGCATGGAGAACAACTCGCCGGAGCAAAGCCGTTTCTCCAACTATGCCTTTCCTGACAAAGAAGACCTGAACCGCGACAACGTGATCAGTGACCTGGAGCAGTACTACGAGTACAAGATCAAGCTGCAGCCGGGTGAGATGAATGTAGGGCAGAACTACATCGTGGATCAGATTGTGGACCCCAACAAAAAAGTGACTTGGTACCAGTTCCGGGTACCGGTGCGCCAGCCAACCGGCAATGTGGGCAACATCAGCGGCTTCAAGTCTATCCGTTTTATGCGTATGTACATGACTGAGTTTGCCGACCCGGTGGTGCTGCGCTTTGTGCAGTTCCAGTTTGTGGCCAACCAGTGGCGTACGTTCCTGCAGCCCATCACGGACGGCAACCCCTGCCTTTCCTGTACCGATGATGCCCGCTCCTTCACTGTTTCGACGGTGAACATTGAGGAAAACGGAGAACAGGGAAGCGAGACAAGCATCCCATACGCCATGCCTCCAGGTATAGAGCGACTCCGCGACTATGCCGCCACCAACGACCGCCGCCAGAACGAGCAATCGCTGCAACTCTGCGTGGAAGATCTGAAAGACTCTTTCTCCAAAGCCGTTTACAAGAACCTGTCCATCGACATGCTCATTTACAAGCGCCTGAAGTTGTTCCTGCATGCGCAGTCCAGCGACCCGGGTACGCGTGACGACGATGTGCAGGCCTTCATCCGGATCGGTACGGACTATACCCAGAACTACTACGAATACGTGGTTCCGCTAAAGCTTACGCAGCCCGGCACCACTTCCCGAGAAGGTATATGGCTGGCAGAGAATGAAATCGATATCGCCCTGGAAGATTTTGTAAACGCCAAAGTGGCCCGTAACAATGTACAGGGAGGCTGGGATAACCGCCGCCCGTATGAGGTAACGGTTAATGGCAAAGTGATCCGTGTGGTAGGTAACCCGGATTTCAGCGAGGTACAGAGTGTGATGATCGGCATACGCAATCCGGCCGTACCGGGCCAGGATACCCGGGCACACTCTATCTGTATGTGGGTGGATGAGCTGCGTGTGACCGACTTCCGGAATGAATCCGGGTGGGCTACGAATGCCCGTCTGAATACCAAACTTGCTGACTTTGCCAATATCACAGCCACCGGCAGCTATACCACGGTTGGTTTCGGAGGCCTGCAGCAGAAGATCGCCCAGCGGGCACGGGAAAACACCGCCCTGTTCGACGTGAGCGCCAACATCGTAGCCGACAAGTTCCTGCCCGAAAAGCTGGGCATCAAGGTGCCGGTTTCGGTGCAGTATGGCACCATGAACAGTGATCCGCAGTTTGATCCGCTGGACAAGGACGTGCCGCTGGAAGAATCCCTGACGCGGTATGAGACGCGAGACAGCAAGCAGGAGTACCGGCAGGAAGTGAGTACACGGGAAACACGCAAGAGTATCAGCCTGCTGAATGTACGCAAGGAACGCACCAACCCCGAAGCCAAGGTGAAGCCGTACGACATAGAGAACCTTTCTTTCTCTTACTCCTATGCCGAGCGCCTCTTCACCAACATCGATACGGACCGCGACTACACCAAAACGTATACCGGTGCTGTCGCCTATACCTATACCAATACGCCACGCAACTACGAGCCTTTCGCTAAAGTGGAGGCGCTGAAGTCGCCGTATATGCGCCTGATCAAGGACCTGAACTTTACGCCGCTGCCAAGTCGCTTCGCTTTCCGCGCTGACCTGGACAGAAGGTATAACGAAACGTTCCTGCAGCGCCGCGATCCGGGCACCGGCCTGATCACCTCCCGCGACATAGCGCCTACGTTCCAGAAGTATTTCTATTTCAACCGCATCTACGATCTGAAGTGGGACATCAGCAAGAGCCTCTCCATTGACTACACGGCCACGAACCGGGCGGTGGTAGACGAGCCCGATGCCCGCATTGACAAAGATGTGGACTCGCTGCGGTATAAGAACAAAGTGATCTGGAACAACCTGCGCAACTTTGGCCGTAACACCAACTTCAACCAACTGATCGCTGCCAACTACAAAGTGCCGCTCGATAAGTTTCCGTTGACGGACTGGCTGGGTGCTGAGACACGCTATGCGGTGACCTACATCTGGACAGCAGGCTCTACGGCGCTCAACCAGGATGCCAACTTCCAGCTGGGTAACACGATCGAGAACAGCACAGAGTTCAGCGTAAACGGACGCTTCGACATGGTGAAGCTCTACAACAAGGTGAAGTTTCTGAAAGATGTGAACTCGCCGGCAACGCCCCAGGGAGGCCCTGTCGTACCGGCGCCGGGCGACTCGACCGTGCAGAAAAAGTCGGATATGAAAGTAGCCAAGTCCCTGGCCCGCTTCCTGATGATGACCCGCTCCATCAACTTCACTTACCTGCAAAACAGGGGCTCCATGCTACCAGGCTACCTGCCGCGCACCAAAATGTTCGGCTTTGATGAGGGATTTGATGCCCCTGGCTTACCTTTTATACTGGGCCGCCAGTATGAACTGGATGAGCTCTACAACAGAGCTTACAACAATGGCTGGTACACAGACAGCAGCCAGTACCTCAACACGCCATTCAGCGGCATACTGACCGAAACCTTTACAGCACGTGCCAACCTGGAGCCTTTCCGTAATTTCAACCTGCAGCTGGACGCGCGCCACAACATGTCTGAGATCGAGGAAGTTTTCTACCGGAAAGAGTTCGATGATTTTGGAAATACCGGCACAGTTAACGAGCGTCAGAACCCGATCAACACCGGCTCTTTCAGTACTTCGTTCTTTGCGCTCAATACCATGTTTGAGTCATCGTCCGGGGGCACATCTGCTGCCTTCGAAGACTTTATCCGCAACCGCCGCGATGTGCGGGAGAAGCTGACCAATGCCAATACCGCAGCAGGCGACTCCGGCTATACCCTGAACTCGCAGGATGTGCTGCTTCAGTCCTTCCTGTATGCCTACCAGGGCCGCGATGTGAATGGCTATCAGGCCAAGTCAGGCAGCCCGTTCAAGCGCATGCCTATCCCGAACTGGCGCGTGGACTACAATGGCCTCTCGCAGCTGGCATTCTTCAAACAATGGTTCAGCCAGGTCAACCTGACGCATTCCTACAACTCCAGCTATAACATTACCAGCTTCACGACTTCGCTGGCTTACGAGCAGGCGCCGGCTGGCTACCCGACCAACAAGAACGAATTCGGGCAGCTGATCCCCTACTACATCGTGAGCCAGCTGACTGTATCGGAACGCCTGGAACTGCTGGGGGTAAATTTCCGGACGAACACCAACCTGACCGGCCGGTTAGGGTATAAGATGGAGCGTAACCTGTCGCTGAACCTGACCAACGCCCAGGTGACCGAAACAAATGTGAAAGATTATACACTGGGCTTTGGGTATAGCACCAACAACTTCCGTATACCTTTCAAGATCAGGGGAGAGCGCAAGGTGCTGGAGAATGAGCTGACCATGCGGATGGACTTCTCTGTGCGCGATAACCAGACGGTACAGCGTGCCATTGCCCGCGATGAGCAGGGCAACGAGATCAGCCAGAACCAGATCACCAACGGCACCAAGCAGCTGCAGCTGCGCCCGACAGTGGACTATGTGCTGAGCCAGCGTGTCAACATCCAGTTCTATGTGTTGCGCACGGTATCGGATCCGAAAATCTCGACTTCCTTCCGCAACAGTGTCACAGAAGGGGGCATCCAGTTACGAGTTAGTCTGGAATAATTTTTTGCATTGCGAAAAAGACCGTATTTTTGAACCATCATCAATCAACCGAAAAAACGAATGAATTTACCTGAAACCCTAAAATATACGAAAGACCACGAGTGGGTACGCATTGAAGGTGACGTAGCCTATATTGGCATTACTGATTTTGCACAGAGCGAACTGGGCGACATCGTGTATGTAGACATCGATACGGTAGACAAGCAGATCAGCCAGAACGAGGTGTTTGGTACAGTAGAAGCTGTAAAAACAGTTTCTGACCTGTTCAGCCCCCTGAGCGGCACTGTGCTGGAGTTCAATGACAAACTGGATGGCAGCCCTGAGCTGGTGAACTCTGATGCGTATGGCGATGGCTGGATCATCAAAATGTCAATAGACGATAAAAGCGAAGTGGAAGGCCTTCTGACAGCCGACGCGTACCGCGAACTGATCGGTCAGTAACCTCCGTATAGAAGCAGGTTTGATAATAAGGTATAACCTTTTTACCTTCATGTGGGCAGCAGTGATTATGATCACAACACTGTTGCCCTCATCTTCTATGCCCGCCCTGTCCATTTGGGAGCTCTTTTCTTTTGATTCTTTTGCCCACGCTTTCCTTTTTGCCGTGCTCGCCTACCTCATGATCGTGGGCCTCAAAAAGCAGCATACCTACCTCAAGCTGCAGCACTACGCGATCCGGACTGCGCTGCTGATCAGCACCATGTTTGGCATCTTTATCGAGCTGATGCAGCATTACTTTATTACCGGACGCCAGGGCGACATCATTGATGTGCTGAGCAACACCATCGGCTGCCTGTTAGGGATCGTCCTCTTCAAGTGGATCTACCAGCAATAAGCCTGCTGATAGGTTGTCATACCTCCGCTCTTCTTAGTACAAAACTTTCCTGCTCTCCCCTTTAGCATACAGTTGATTTTCAGGCAATCCGCCGTCTCCTACGTTTGTCTTTGTGCCGGCTCTTTTGCAGGCTTTCACCATCACAGCGTTCTTGTATGCTGCCCCTCTACTAACTCAACTTGATGCGCTGGCTGCCGGCTTTCTGGTTGCTGCTTGTCAGCCCCCTTGCGCTACAGGCGCAACAGGCAGGCAAGGTATGGCAGCGGCTACAGGCTCAGAAGCTGGCCCCGCGCCTTTCCAAACAGGGCAATGCCACTGCATCGTACAGGATACAAACTATACCTAAAAAAGGTCGTGCCTGCTGCTCACATGGAACAACAGGCACGACCTTTTCTTTTGAGGTAAACGCTATACCTAGAGGATGTTGTTGATCTGCTCTTTGATCTTCTCCAGTTCTTCTTTCATCTCGACCACATGGTG